>JALWOO010000516.1 GCA_027083485.1 Amylibacter sp.
AACCGCTATTCCTGACGCAGATTTTTCCAAAAACAAGGCTGAACCGATGACAACGCCCCTGCAACCGCAATTTGTTGAAACCGATCTGGACCAGATCAACAGCTTTGAAGGCGATATCGTGGTCCTGATTACCCCGAACGGGGGGCTTGATCCGCTGGGCCGGCGGGTGAACAAACTGTGCAAGGGCGCGCTCAGCCGGTTTGTCGCCACCGAGGCCTTTGAAAAAATGGAAAACGGCACCACGAAGCTGCTGGCCTATCCGGCGGGGATGGTGGCCACGGGGATTGTGATTCTGAAGACGGCCAAGAAAACCGACCTGTCGGAGGCGCGCAAATCCGGTGCCGCCGCCGCCAAGGCTTGCGGGACGGGGGATGTGATGTTTCTGACCGGTGCCAGCAAAATCACCCCCGCGCTGACGCAGGGGTTTGTGTTGCGCTGTTATGATTTCAACGACCATAAAACAGTCGAAAGCCCAAAGCGCGGCGCGCTTAGCGTGATGTGCTCCGATCCTGCCGCCGCAACGGCAACTTACGAAGCCATGGCCGCCACCGCGGAAGGTGTGTTTTTCACCCGTGATCTGGTGAATGAACCGTCCAATGTGCTGACCACCATTGAATTTGCCGACCGTTTGCTGGCGTTGTCCGATCTGGGGGTCAAGGTGACGGTGCTTGAGGAGGACGAGCTTGAAAAACTCGGCATGGGGTCTCTGCTGTGTGTCGGGCTTGGCTCGCGCACACCGACCAAGATGGTGGTGATGGAATGGCAGGGCGGGGGCGATGAAAAACCCTTTGCGCTGGTGGGCAAGGGCGTGGTGTTTGATACTGGCGGCATATCGCTGAAACCGGCGGCGGGCATGGAAGACATGACCATGGACATGGGCGGGGCAGGCGTTGTGGCCGGAGTGATGAAATCGCTGGCGTTGCGCAAGGCCGAGGCCAATGTGGTCGGTCTGGTCGGTCTGGTGGAAAACATGCCTGATGGTGCCGCAACCCGTCCTGGTGATGTGGTCACTTCGATGAAGGGCGACACAATCGAGGTCATCAACACCGATGCAGAGGGCCGTCTGGTGCTGGCGGATGTGCTGTGGTACGCGCAAAAAACCTTTGAACCAACGGGGGTTATCAATCTGGCCACCCTGACCGGCGCGATTATTATCGGTCTTGGCCATGAAAACGCCGGTGTGTTTTCCAACAATGACGAACTGGCGCGCAAATTCCTGAAAGCGGCCAAATCCGAAGGCGAAGGGGCCTGGCGCATGCCCATGGGCGATGCCTATGACAAGCTGATCAAATCGCGGATTGCCGATATGAAAAATGTCGGCGGTCGGGCGGCCGGATCAATCACCGCCGCGCAATTCCTGCAACGCTTTGTGCAAGAGGACATGCCCTGGATCCACCTTGATATTGCCGGTGTGGCCTCGGTTTCCAGTGACACGGATCTGGCCCCCAAAGGCGCAACCGGCTGGGGTGTTCGCGCCTTGGACCGGCTGGTCAGCGATATGCTGGAACCTGTCGAGGAACCGGTTGAAACCACCGATGGCTGAGGTGTTCTTCTATCACCTGACGCGCTCGCCGCTGCAACAGGCCTTGCCTGACCTGCTCGAGCGCGTCCTGTCGCGCGGCTGGCGCGCCCTGGTGCGGGGCGTGGATGAAGGCCGCTTGCGCTGGCTTGATGATATGCTCTGGCAGGGCAGGGACGACGGGTTTTTGCCCCACGGGCTTGCCGGCGGGGCGCATGACGCAGAGCAGCCGGTTTTACTGGCCACAGGGGCGGAAAACCCCAACAAGGCGGAAATCCTGCTGCTGGTGGACGGGGCGAAAATCACCCCCGAACAGGCACAGGGCTACACCCGCGTTTGTCTGTTGTTTGATGGCAATGACCCCGATGCGGTTCAGGCCGCACGCCGTGACTGGAAAGCGCTGACAGATGCCGGCATTGCTGCGCAATACTGGGCGCAAGAGGACGGAAGCTGGGTGAAAAAGGCGGAAAAACTCGCGGAGTCCCGGTAAGGGGAGCGCCCGACACTGGGTGGGCGCAGATGCCTTGTCTTTGGAAAAGAATGCTGTCCTCAATCGCACCCGGATTTGCATTTGGCAACGATGCAAAAGCGCCCTCCCGGGGGGAGGGTCGGGCGCTGCCCGGTGTGCCACCGGGCGGAACATCTATTTCCTGATATGTTTCGCCGCCAACCCGCGCAGGGCTTTGGCAAACGCCACCACATCCACGCCCACGGCTACGAAATTCGCGCCGTCTTGCAGGGATGTTGCAATAAATTCATCGGTCGTGGCCAATATCCCCGCCGCCTTGCCCGCCGCGCGAATGCGCCCAAGAGCGTTGGTGATGGTGGCGCGGACCTCCGGTGCATCGGGGTTGCCCAGATGGCCCATATCGGCGGCCAGATCGGAAGGGCCGATAAACACGCCGTCCACGCCCTCAACCGCCAGAATATCATCCAGCGCCGCAATTGCGGCGCGGCTTTCGACCTGTACCAACAGGCAAAT
Source organism: Amylibacter sp. (assembly GCA_027083485.1). Classification (GTDB taxonomy): domain Bacteria; phylum Pseudomonadota; class Alphaproteobacteria; order Rhodobacterales; family Rhodobacteraceae; genus Amylibacter. The sequence goes on from JALWOO010000516.1 coordinate 2,502, forward strand.
CTGCGCGTTGGCGGTTTGCAGATAATCGGGAATCGCCGAAAAACGCGATGCGCGCGCCAGCGCCGCCCCGACGCCGCGGATCCCTTCGGGCGGATAGCGGCAGGCGGCGACCATCTCGGCCGCCTGATCGCCGCTTTCCACCATCGGGATCAGCAGGCTTTGTGCGCCCGCGTCCAGCAGCTGTTTGATCATCCAGTCGGACCCGATCGGCAAACGCACAACCGCCTCTGACGGGCTGGCCTGAACCACCTGCAATTGCCGCGTGATCGAGCGCAGATCATTGGGCGCGTGTTCGCCGTCAATCAACAGCCAGTCAAAACCGGCAGTGGCGGCAATTTCCGTGGCATAGGCATCGGCCATCCCCGCCCAACAGCCGATCTGCACCTGAGCTTTGGCCAGTTTTTCCTTAAATCTGTTCACCGGGGCGGGCATGATAGTCTCCTATTCAAATGAAATTTCCACATGGCCAAAGAGGCCGTAATCGGCGCTGAATGCGCTGCCGGAAGGGGCCTCCAGCGGGCGGATAAAAGAGCCGGACAACACCACATCGCCGGCGCGGATTTTCTGGCCGTTTGTGGCCAGCCGCTCCGCCAGCCAGACAATGCCCTGCACCGGATCGTTCAGCACACCGGCTCCAAGGCCGGTTTCCTCCACGGTGCCATTGCGGCTGACAATCGCGCCGACCCAGCGCAGATCAAAGGCATCGGGCGCATGGCGTTGCGCGCCCAGCACAATACCGGCGTTGGCGGCATTATCTGCAATGGTATCAAAGACTTTGCGCGGCTGCCCGCTGTCGGGATCAAGCCGCAAAATCCGCGTATCCAGTATTTCCAGCGCCGGACAAACCGATTGCGTCGCCGCCAGCACATCGGCGCGGCTGGCCTTGGCGGACAGGTCGGCCCCCATGACAAAAGCAATTTCTGCCTCGATCCTTGGCTGAATAAACCGCCCCTTTGGCACGCACCCCCCGCTGTCAAAAAACATATCCTCAAACAGCACCCCGCTGTCGGGAATATCAATGTTCAACGCCTGCTGCATGGCGTGCGAGGTCAGGCCGATTTTCCAGCCCTTGATCACGCCGCCCGCCGATTGTTTATGCGCCACCAGCGCGTTTTGAATGGCATAGGCGTCATTCATGGTCATACGTGGAAAACGCTGGCTGATAATGCCGATCTGCACCCTGCGTTGTTCGGCGATAAACAGGTCGTGGGCGATCTGGTCTATGTCGTCGGGGCCAAGGCTCATGTTTCATCTGCCACGGTATTTGTCAGGGTGCCAATGCCCTCGGCAGTGACCTCGACCACATCGCCCGGACGCAGATACACCGGCGGATTCTGCCGCGCGCCGGCCCCTGTGGGGGTGCCGGTCACGATGATATCGCCCGCCATCAGCGTGGTGAAAGTGGAAATATAGGCGATCTGGCGCGCCACCGGAAACAGCATCCGACCAGTGCGATCATCCTGCCGCAGCGCGCCATTGACGCGGGTTTGCAAGGCGATGTCCTCGATCTGCGTGGGATCGGTAAAGGGCACGATCCATGGTCCCATGGCACCGGAATTGTCGAAATTCTTGCCTTGCGTGACGTTGAATTTCGCATGGCGCACCCAATCGCGTAACGTGCCCTCGTTGCACAGCGTCAGCGCCGCGATGTGCTCCAGCGCGCTTTCCTGCGGTATGTGGCGTCCGCCCTTGCCAATGATCACCGCGATTTCTCCCTCGTAATCCAGTTGGTCCGAGGCCTTGGGCCGGATCAACGGCTGTTCATGGCCGACGAAAGACCGGGCAAAGCGGATGAACAGGGACATATTGGGCGGCGCGTCCTGCCCGTCCTTGTATTCGGCGTTGCGGTCGGGAAAATTCACCCCGACACAGATGATTTTCTCTGGCCGCGGGATCGGGATTTCAAAGCTGTAGCTGCCCTCCAGATGGGTGATTTCCAACTCTGCCGCCTTGGCCTCCAGTTCTGGCAAGCCGTTGTTTTCAATGACTTCGCGCAGGGTTGGCCACTGCGGAAAATGCGCTGACAGATCAATGGTACCGCCCGGCACAAGGGCGGCGTAAAACGGTTCCGCATCGGCATGCAGGGTGGCAAAGCGGGGTTTACTCATCGGGAACCTCTGGTCGTTAATGTGTTAATGACTTTCTAGCAGGTCGGCAGACCCCGCGTCAAACCTGTTATACCTGAAAATCACCGTTTAATCCCGAAAATATCCTTGTACCCGAGGGCAAGGCGGTGATATGAGCAGGCCGAGGCGGCTATGGTGTAATGGTAGCGCCCCAGCTTCCCAAGCTGGTCGTGCGGGTTCGATTCCCGCTAGCCGCTCCAAACTGTAAAAATCACGCCGAATTTATATTTGTTATCAATGCTTTGCGTTGTGGGGTGTCCCATATTTCCGGTTTCTGAATGGCCGTGGGACACTTTGGCGTTCTCCAAGTGTTTCACCAGTCCATTTTCTCCAGCC
>JALWOO010000517.1 GCA_027083485.1 Amylibacter sp.
AAACAGAATGTGCCGGTGCGAGCCATCAAAATTCTGAAACCCGTGCAAATTGCGGTTGACGGTTTTTCGGCGCGCCTGTCGCCTGCCGATAGCCTTGAAATCGATTTCACTATTGATTTTCCCGAGTCCGCGATTGGCCTGCAGGCGAAATCCCTGAAAATGGCTAACGGGGCCTTTGTGCGCGAGCTGAGCAATTGCCGTACGTTTTGCCGTCGTAGCGATGTGGACATGATGCAATCCGCCGGCCTTGCGCTGGGTGGCGGGTTGGAAAATGCGATTGTGGTTGATGGCGCTCAGGTGCTCAATCCGGAAGGTTTCCGGCGCGATGACGAATGTGTGCGCCATAAAATGCTGGACGCGCTGGGTGATTTGTACCTGGCCGGTGCGCCGATCATTGGCCGATATGAAGGCAACAAAGCCGGACATCGGGCCACGAATTTGTTGCTGCGGGAACTGTTTTCACAGCCGGATGCGTTTGAAATGGTCACCTGTAGCGAGGCTCAATGGCACGATCTGCCCGGGGCGCATATCAGCTCCGAAGACATTATTCGCGCATAAGCCGGAATAAAATGCGAATGCAATCCCTTTCCTTTGCGAAAATCGGGTCGAATTCGTTTTTCCTTTGCAAAAAATATGCTAGTTAATTTGCGAGCACCGGGCCGTTTGGTCCGAATTGAATGTGGGCGGGCGGAATAGAGCAATGACACGAATGGCATTTCAGGGCCGAAAACGGGTTCTTGGCGCGGTATTGATTGCTGGCTTGGCTGTTTCTGGCTGCGCACGCAAGACAACCGACGACGAAAACCTCGAGAAATTGCCCGCTGAAAAGATTTTCCAACTGGCCGAATCACAATTGGCCAGCCGCAAGGGCCGCAAAAAGGCGGCCAAGACTTTTACCGAGGTAGAACGGCTCTATCCCTATTCCGAATGGGCCAAACGGTCGGTCATTATGGCCGCCTATGCCTATAAGCAAGCCGGCGATTACGAGGAAAGCCGCGCAGCCGCGCAGCGCTATCTCGATTTTTATCCCGCAAGCGAGGACGCCGCCTATGCACAATACCTGATTGCGCTGTCGTTTTATGACCAGATCGACAAGGTGAGCCGCGATCAGGGCATCACCTTTCAGGCATTGCAGGCATTGCGCACCGTGGT
>JALWOO010000518.1 GCA_027083485.1 Amylibacter sp.
GGTGGACCGCTCCCCCGAGGGCCGGCTGGAGGTCGTTGGCCCGCCGCTGCGCTATCTGCATTATTGCAACTGGAAAATGCTGGTGGAAAACCAGACCGATACCTGTCATCCCATGGTCGCCCACGAGAGCAGTGCGGGCACCGCAATGAAGCTCTGGGAGGAGATCACAGACAAGGACACGCCGCTTCCCCCCGCCATGGAAATCATCGCGCCCTTTATGTCGCCCTATGAGTTTTTTGAGGAAATGGGCATCCGCACTTGGCCCAATGGCCACGGGCACACCGGCGTGCATCATTCAATCCATTCCAAATATTCGGAAATCCCGGGCTATCGCGACAGCCTTGTTAAAACTTACGGGCCGGAAAAGGCCGATGCGATTCTGGCCGAAAACCGCCATAACACGGTGTATTTCCCCAATATCATGATCAAAGGCCCGATTCAGCAATTGCGCGTTTTCATCCCGCTGGCGGCAAATAAATGCATCGTGGAGAGCTATATTTACCGGCTGGTCGGCGCGCCGGAAGAACTGACCGCGCGCACCGCCATGTATAACCGGATGATTAACGCGCCGACCTCGATTGTCGGGCATGACGATCTGGAAATGTATGAACGCGCACAAGAGGGCCTGCATGCGGATGGCATGGAATGGGTCAATATCCAGCGTCTGTACGAGGAAGACGAGGATTTCAGTCAGGAAGCCGTGGAAAACGGCACTACCGAACGCCAGATGCGCAACCAGTTTGATGCATGGGTCAGATTTATGACGATGGATATGAAACAGGGTGGGGATATGCAAGAAGGGGACGCGTCATGAGCATCACCAAAGACAGCCTGATTGATTTCCTTTATGGTGAAGCCCGCTTGCTGGACGAAGGCCGCTATGATGAATGGCTGGCGCTGTGGTTGCCCGATGGCCATTACTGGATGCCGCTGGATTATCAGCAGACCGATCCGATCAATACCACGTCATTGATGTATGAGGACCAGTTCATGCTCAAACTGCGGGTGGAACGGTTGAACGGGGCGCGGACCTTCTCGCAAAAACCCAAGAGCCGTTGCCACCATGTGTTGCAGCGCCCCTTTGTTGATGAAATGGATACAGAGGCAGGGAAGTTTGTGACCACCACCTATATGCATTACGTGGAAA
>JALWOO010000519.1 GCA_027083485.1 Amylibacter sp.
AGGCCCAGCTGGCCAAATTCCGCGAGCTGGCACCGGACATCGACATCGTGATTACAACAGCCTTGATTCCGAACCGCGAAGCGCCGGAATTGTGGACCGAAGACATGGTCAAATCCATGAAAGCGGGCAGTGTGATTGTTGATCTGGCCGCCGAAAAGGGTGGTAACTGCAAACTGACCGTGATGGACAAGAAAATCGTCACCGACAATGGCGTGACCATCATCGGCTATACGGATTTCCCGAGCCGGATGGCAACGCAGGCCTCGATGCTGTATTCTACCAACATCCGCCATATGATTGCGGATCTGACACCGGAAAAAGACGGCGTTATCAATCACAACATGGAAGATGACGTGATCCGTAGCGCCACAGTTGCGCATAATTGCGAGATCACCTTTCCTCCGCCACCGCTCAAGGTGCAGGCGATTGCCGCCAAGACCCAAGAGAAGGCACCCGAGAAAACCCCCGAGGAAATCGCCGCCGAAGAGGCCGCCGCGCTGGCCAAGGCCGGACGTCAGCAAACAGGTTTGCTAGTGATTGGCGGGTTGTTGATGTTGTTGATCGGGGTCTATGCACCACCGGCCTTTATGCAGCACTTTATCGTGTTTGTTTTGTCGATCTTCATCGGTTTTCAGGTCATCTGGGGCGTGGCACACAGTTTGCACACCCCACTGATGGCGGTAACCAATGCGATTTCGGGCATTATCATTCTGGGCGCGCTGTTGCAGCTTGGCTCCGGTATGGCAATTGTAACCGTGCTGGCCTCTGTGTCGGTCTTGATCGCGACCATCAACATTGTCGGGGGCTTTATGGTGACACGCCGTATGCTCCAGATGTTCCAGAAATCATAAGGGCGGAGATATAACATGTTCTCTTCAGATTTGCTGACAGCAGAAGTACAGACTGCCGCCTATATCGCGGCCTCCGTACTGTTCATTCTGGCCCTTGGCGGGCTGAAAAACCAGGAGAGCGCCAAGCGCTCGGTCTGGTATGGTATCGTTGGTATGGCGATCGCCGTTGTGGCAACGATTTTCGGGCCGGGTGTGGCGATTACCTTGCCGTTGATCATTTCTCTGGTCATCGGTGCGGGGATTGGCGCGGTTCTGGCGCAGCGGGTTGAAATGACCGGCATGCCGCAGCTTGTGGC
>JALWOO010000520.1 GCA_027083485.1 Amylibacter sp.
TGCCCTGCTGACTTATGCCCCGTTTATGTTATTGGACACTAAACAGAATGAAATGAGGGAAACGATGGCCGGACCGGAAATTACTATTGAAGAATCACAAACAGGCTGGGTTGTGCGGGCCTTGGGAGCCATTATTGGCGAAACAAAACACGCTTTGCTGCTTAAGGAAGGCGACTTTCCCGAGGTGGTCTATATTCCACGCAAGGACATCACCATGGCCTTTCTGGACAAATCCGACACCACCACGACCTGTCCCCACAAGGGCGAGGCCACCTATTTTACCTTTGTCGGCAAGAGCCGCACCCTGCCCGATTGTGCGTGGTCTTACGAGGCCCCCGGGAAAAAAATGGCGGCAATAGCGGAATATCTGGCATTCGATCCGGAACAGATCGCGGTCGAGCGCGTCAGCTAACCCGTTATTTAATGCCGTAATTCAACTTGGCACCGGTCTTGCTCCCATGGCCGGTTGCCTTGTCATAGGCCGCGTGCATATTTTCAATCCGCGCGGAAACAATCTTTTTTGTAAATCCCTTTTCAAAGGCTGATTTCAGGGCTTTCATCGCCAGTTCACCGGCTTTTTTCTTGTCCGGTGCCGTGGTTGTAATTTTCAGGGCTTCAATTTCCTTGAGTATTTTCAGGGCAAGATCCCTGGTTTTGGCCACATGAGCTTTTTCATGGGCCAGCAATTTCCCCATAAACCGCTTCCATTCCGCCCTGGCCTCTTTGGACAGGTTTTTATCCGACGACAGTTTAGGCAAAAGAATTTCGCCGGTATAGGTGACCAGCCCCGATTTGAACGCAATCACCGCGTCAAATTCACCCTGTTTTTTCTTGCTCGGGGTCGCCATGCCTTCGCGCATCAGCTTGGAAACAATAATCTCGGTCTCGGTAATCGCCGCAACCTTGGTGCTGCCATCCTTGGGGCCTTTTTTCTGCACGTCCTTCCAGACCGCCTCCAGTGTGTCCCCTGCAACAGTATAATATTTCGTGCTGACGTTTCCGGCTTTGAGTGTAAGGGGCATCATCCATCCTTTTAATCGCTACACCGGCACTAAAGCGCGAAATCCCCCCGACAACAGTAGCAAACAGCACCGTTTCGCGCCTTTTGTAAATCACCTGAAACGGCCCCCCCATGCCCTATGC
>JALWOO010000521.1 GCA_027083485.1 Amylibacter sp.
TTGGCATGGTATTGACGAATTTTTGGTCGAAACCGGTGCGAAGGGGGAAATGAGGGCACGCCCTGGTACCTATTTCAGAAAAGGCCCGAACCGCAGGTTTTTATAACAATGCCCCAAGCCATGACCAGCCTGAAGAATCGCACGTTTCTGCTCGGGGTTGGTGCCCATAAGGCCGGCACCACATGGTTGTACTATTACCTTGAGTCCCACCCGCAAGTATACATGTCTCCGGTCAAGGAGATGCATTTCTTTGGGAACCGTTTCGAACCGGAAAATGCCTGGCCCTACACCCGTTTTCGCCGCCGCTTGCGCGAGAGCAAACAACGCAGTGAAGGCGGCGGGAAACCACTGACCGCCCTGCGCGCGCGCCTTGCCATGGGGGGCGATATGAAGGCTTATCGCCGTTTTTTCCGCAGGCGGGTGCGTGAGGAACCGGTTTTCGGCGAAATCACCCCTGCTTATGCCATGCTGGATGTGAAAGAGCTGGAATTTGCCCGCAGCCGCTTTGATAATGTACGGGTGATTTTTCTGATGCGCAATCCGGTGGATCGGCTCTGGTCTCATATGCGGTTTTCCGAAGATTTCGACACGATCGACGATCTGGAGGACCGCCTGCACGGCATCACACAAAAAACGGACTATGCCGGGCGCATCGATTACGTGCGTACAATTCAAAATCTGCAACAGGTTTTCACACCGGATCAGCTACATTTCGAATTCTACGAACACCTGTTTTCAGATGCTGCGGTGCAGCGCTTGTGTGATTTTCTACAGATCGACTATCAGCCCGCAAATTTCAAAAGGAAACTGAACGTTTCCACCAAAGTACCGCTCAGCCCGCTTTTACGCCCCGACGTGGTGGCCGATTTGCGCGAGCAGTATGAATTTGTGATAAACCGGTTTGGCGCGTCAGTCCCGCAGAACTGGCGCGACGATCTGGCCTTGCTGGATTAGGGCGTAGACCCATAAATCCTGCATCACTGGTTTGCCTGATTTTCTTCGTGGGTAGGCGCAATGACGCAGGAAATATGAATATTTTCAAGGGATTGCTACGCAGCCACGGGGTAAATCAGGCAAATCTTTCGGACGAAATTGTCGCTTCATCTCAATGGCATGGTGCCCTTGAGATGAAGCGACAATTTCGCCAGTGATGCAGGCTTTATGAGTCTACGCCCTAGGGTAAGGACCCTAACCTTCCAACTTGGTAAAGTCAGCAACCGCACCCATGGTTTTTCGTATTTGACCAAGTAAATTCAACCGGTTACGTCGCACGACATCATTCTCGGCATTGATCTGAACCGCCTCGAAAAAGCTGTCAATCGGGGCGCGCAGGGTTGCCATTGCCGACATGGCGCTGGCAAAATCTTCACTTTTGATCGCCGGTTCAATCTGGCCATTGGCCGTTTCAAGGGCCGCAAAAAGGGCTTTTTCGGCGTCTGTTTCCGAATATTTAATATCTGCCCCGTAGGAATATTCCACGCCGTCTTTGGATTCGGCCTGTGACAGGATATTATTCGCCCGCTTGTATCCTTGCAGCAGATTGGTGCCATCGTCGGTTTTCACAAACGCCGCCAGGGCGGTTGCGCGTTTGACCAACAGTGTCAGATCATCATTGCCCGCCATCGACAGGCAGGCATCAATCACGTCATGGGGAATCCCCTGATCGCGCAGATAGACCTTGAGCCGGTCATGGAAAAACGAAAGGAGGTCCTTATTCATGCCCTTGACTGTCAGCAACGGCAGGCGAATATCGTTTTCAATCAGCAGCCGGATCACCCCCAGCGCGGCGCGGCGCAGGGCAAAGGGATCTTTGCTGCCGGTGGGTTTCTCGTCAATCGCCCAGAAACCGGTCAGTTTGTCCAGCTTGTCCGCCAGCGCCACAGCCACGCTCACCGGTTCGGTCGGCACCGCATCGGACGGGCCGAGCGGCGAATAATGTTGCTCACAAGCATTGGCCACCTCTTGGGGCAGGCCCGCCGCTTGCGCGTAATAGCGGCCCATCAGGCCCTGAAGTTCGGGGAATTCATACACCATTTCACTGGACAGATCCGCCTTGGCCAGCTCTGCCGCCAGCCCAGCCAGATCCGCATCGGTACCAACCGTCGGGGCCAGTTCGCGGGCCAGTTTGGCAATCCGCGCAATGCGGTCCGCCTCGGTGCCCAGCTTGTTGTGGAAGGTCACATTCGCCAGCTTGGCCACCATATCCGACAGCGGCACCCGCAAATCGTTTTCCCAGAAGAATTTCGCATCCGACAGGCGCGCGAACAGCACCTTCTGGTTGCCCGCCAGAATGGTCGCCCCCTGATCGGCGGTTTCGCGGTTGGCGACGGTGATGAATTTCTCGATCCGGCCGGTTTTCGGGTTCTTCACACTGAAAAACTTCTGATGCTCGCGCATGGAGGATTGCAAAACCTCTGGCGGCAGGTCCAGAAAATCATCGGCAATATCGCCCATCAACACCACCGGCCACTCCACAAGGCCGGCAACCTCGTTCAACAGGCCCGCATCCTCGACCACTTCCATGCCTTGGGCAAAGGCCAGATTGGTGGCATCGGCCCAAATGTGATCACGCCGCTCCGCACTATCGAGCTGCACAAATGCCTTGTGCAGCTCGGCGCGATAGCCTTCAAAACTGCTAACGGCAAAGGCATCGGGCGCATGAAACCGGTGACCGCGCGTTGTGTCGCCCGCAACAATGCCATCCACCTCGAAGGGCACAACCGCAGCGCCGGATTCGTCGTGCAGAATGCACAGGATCGAATGCAACGGACGCACCCAGCGCAGCGCCCCACTGCCCCAGCGCATGGATTTCGGCCATGGAAAATTCCGGATCACTTGCGGCACCAGTTCGGCAATAATATCCGCCGCCGGCCGGCCCTGTTTTTCGATCACAGCAAAATAGACCTGACCCTTTTTCTGGTCGCGGATTTCCAGCTGGTCCTTGCTCAGGCCGACCCCGCGCAGAAAACCTTCGATCGCCTTTTCCGGCGCATCCACGCGCGGGCCTTTGCGTTCGGTGCGTGTGGTGGGCGATTCCGCCAGCAACCCGCAAACCGTCAGGCACAAACGGCGCGGCGTGACAAAGGCGGCGACCGATGCATAGGTCAGCCCGGCCTCCACCAGCCCGTCGGTCACCAGTTTTTGCAAATCCATCGCCGCGCGCTGTTGCATGCGGGCGGGGATTTCCTCGGAGAAGAGTTCAAGAAGCAGGTCAGCCATAATTTTATTCCGCGTATTTCTGGTTTTTCTGGTGCCAAACAAAGGCGCGCCCGTCGTCATAAACAGCCACAACCCGATCCACACCCGGCGCTATATCCCGTTCACCCCAAAAAGCAACCGCATAACCGATGTTCAGGTCTTCGGCCAGTTGGTCGGCGTCAAAACAGGACAGCCCGCCCGCCACCGCAACCGGCTTGGCTGGTTCCGCCGTTTCATAGGTTTCTGTCAGCAGGCCAAAGGATTGTTCCATGGTAAAACAGCCCTGAAATCCCAGCGGATCGGCCGAGGCCTTTGCCTGCACTATCCCTGTGGCAATCGGCTCTGGACCCTCGCCAATCAGCGGTACCAGCCGAATGACATCGGCAGTGTCCCGCGGTTCCTGTTGGGTTGCAGGCTGCACAGAGGATTGCTCTGCCGGTTTTTCGCGGCATTGCGCGGGCAGGTCTTCACCGCTGAACTTGGCATCGCCGCATTCATTGATTTGACGCCACATAAAGGCGCGCCCGTCCGGGTACTGGGCAATATATCGTGTAAACCCGAAGGGTTCATTAACCCCGGCTGCTATGGATATGGCTTTGCCACTCTCGATGTCTTCGGAGATTTGTTCCGCGTCAAAGCAGCTGAACCACATGGGCGCAATCAGGGGGTTGGCCTGTTCCGGTATGTCCCCCATGGGTTCAAAGGCGCGATCAATGGTAAAACAGGCACGCATTTTCAGAGGCGAGGTTTGCGCGTCAATCCCCTGATAATCGCGCACGGGAAACACCTGCCCCTGTGCGGAGACCTGTGTTACATCGTTGATTTTTTGGTAATAGGCATAGTTCATGCTGTACCAAAGCCCGACCCCGAACACTGCCGTAAAACCCAACATAGAACCTACCAGCCATTTTCCGTTCACAGCGCTAATACCAATCCAGATTAAGGTTGAATTCGGGACGGTGTTTGGCGATCAGTTTCAATTCGCGAAACCCGGGTTTCCCCTTGAACAGCCAAGGGTGGATTTCCACCGCCGTTGCCCGGATTTTGGTCAGGATATCGGTTTGCACAAGCCGGTTCAGAATCGCCAGCTCCGCGCCTTCGATATCCATCTTCAGAAAGGTGATTTCCTGTTTTTTCAGGATCATGAGCAAGAATTCCTCAAGGTCGATCTGTTCAACCTCCACCGCTTCCATGTTTTCTTTCTGGGCGTCGTCCACAATGGTTGTGGTGGTCAGGGAATTCCATTCCTTGTCCTTTTCAAAACCCTTCTTGCGATAGATTTTGATCGACCCTTTGCCAACACCGACCGCCTGATTATACAGGTGGACATTGTCATAATGGCCGACATTTTCCTGCAAGCGGCCAAAAGAATAGGGATCCGGTTCAAAGGCGTGGATCTGGCACCCTGTCGGGGCCAATGCGCCGGTGATTTCACCAATATTGGCACCGCAATCGACACATACATGTTCAGGGCCAAGCACCGCCTTGAGGCCGGCAATAAACCCGTGCGCCAGCTTTTGGCGGTATTTCCGTTGCAAAACCCGTTCCGGATTCTTGCGCTTGGCAATATCGGCAAAGCCTTCCTTGCGCACCCAAACCCGTTTGGAAACGGGTTTGGCGTCGCTAGAGTCCTGTTTGTCTTTTGGTGCCATATCCCCCCCTATGCGGCCCAGCCGCCGGCCTCTGTCAGAACAAACGCATCGGCGCAGGCCTTGGCCAATGCCCG
>JALWOO010000522.1 GCA_027083485.1 Amylibacter sp.
GCGTTCAGAGCGGGCCTTGCCGTATGCGCTTGGCGCTTTGATGACATTGGCATTTATTTTTTCACAAGCAGCAGTATCGGTGGCACGCGGTGCCCCTGACAGCTTTGCCGATCTGGCAGAGCGCGTTAGCCCGGCCGTCGTGAACATCACCACAACAACCGTGGTTGCCGGCCGCAGCGGTGGCATTCGCCCACAGGTTCCCCAAGGATCCCCGTTTGAGGATTTCTTTCGGGATTTTCTGGACGAAGGCCAGGGCCAGCAACGACCGCGCAAGGCAACCGCGCTGGGATCCGGCTTTATCATTTCGGCTGACGGATTCATTGTCACCAACAACCACGTGATTGACGGGGCCGATGAAATCGTGATCGAACTCTTCGATGGCGACAAGCTCGAGGCCAAGCTGATTGGGCGTGACAAGAAAACCGACATTGCCCTGTTGAAAGTAGAGGCCGAAAAGCCGCTGCCGTTTGTTTCCTTCGGGGATAGCGATGTGGCCCGTGTTGGCGACTGGGTGATGGCCGTAGGTAATCCGCTGGGGCAGGGGTTCTCTGTTTCCGCTGGTATTATTTCGGCGCGCAACCGGTCTTTGCGAGGCACATATGACGACTTCATCCAAACGGATGCCGCCATTAACAAAGGCAACTCCGGTGGCCCGTTGTTCAACATGGATGGCGATGTGATTGGCGTGAATACGGCGATTATTTCCCCTACAGGCGGATCCATCGGTCTTGGTTTTTCCATGTCCTCCAATGTGGTTTCCAAGGTTGTGAGCCAGTTGCAGGAATTTGGTGAAACCCGTCGTGGTTGGCTGGGTGTGCGCATTCAGGAAGTGGACAAAGGTCTTGCCGAAGCCATGGGGCTGGACAAGGTTGCCGGTGCATTGGTGAGCGATGTGCCTGAAGGTCCGGCAGCAAAGGCAGGTATCAAATCAGGCGATGTGATCCTGAGCTTTGACGGCAAAGACGTCAAAAACACCCGTGCCCTGGTTCAGGCTGTTGGCGCTGCCGAAGTCGGCAAAACCGTGCGGGTTGTGGTGTTCCGTGATGGCAAAACCAAAACCCTCAAGGTGGTCCTGGGCCGTCGCGAGGATGCCGAACGCCCTGCTGTTGTACCGGCTTCTGCCAAAGCAGACACCAAAGAG
>JALWOO010000523.1 GCA_027083485.1 Amylibacter sp.
CCGATCTGAATGATCTTTATCGCCGGGTCATCAATCGCAACAACCGCCTGAAACGGCTGATGGAGCTGCGCGCGCCGGATATCATCATCCGCAACGAAAAGCGCATGTTGCAAGAATCCGTCGATGCGCTCTTTGACAATGGTCGCCGGGGCCGGGTGATTACCGGGGCCCACAAGCGCCCGCTGAAATCGCTGGCCGACATGCTCAAGGGCAAACAGGGCCGTTTTCGCCAAAACCTGCTGGGCAAGCGCGTCGATTATTCGGGCCGTTCGGTAATTGTTGTCGGGCCGGACCTGAAACTGCATGAATGCGGCCTGCCCAAGAAAATGGCGCTGGAGCTGTTCAAGCCGTTCATCTATGCGCGACTGGATGCCAAGGGGCTTTCGGGCACCGTCAAGGCCTCCAAGAAACTGGTCGAGAAAGAGCGCCCGGAAGTCTGGGACGTGCTCGACGAGGTTATTCGCGAGCACCCGGTGCTGCTCAACCGGGCCCCGACCCTGCACAGGCTGGGCATTCAGGCGTTTGAGCCCAAACTGATCGAAGGCAAGGCCATTCAGCTGCATCCGCTGGTCTGCGCCGCCTTCAACGCCGACTTTGACGGCGACCAGATGGCGGTGCACGTGCCCCTGTCGCTCGAAGCGCAACTGGAAGCGCGGGTGCTGATGATGTCCACCAACAACATCCTGAGCCCTTCCAACGGCCAGCCGATCATCGTGCCGTCGCAAGATATCGTGCTGGGGCTGTATTATCTGTCGCTGGAGTTTGACGGCCTGCCCGGCGAAGGCATGGTCTTTGCCGACATGGCCGAGATTGATGCGGCGCTGGATGCCAAGGCCATCACCTTGCACACCAAGATCAAGGTGCGCTGGATCAGCCGCGATGCCGACGGCAATGAAGTGCGCTCGGTGGTCGATACCACGGCCGGGCGGATGCGCATTGCCGATTTGCTGCCGCGCCATGCCAAGGTGCCGTTCGAGCTGGCCTCGCAACTGATGACCAAAAAGGCCATTGGCCACCTGATTGACGAGGTTTATCGTCACTGCGGCCAAAAGGCGACGGTGATCTTCTGCGACCGGATGATGCGTCTGGGCTTCCGCGAAGCCTGCAATGCCGGCATTTCCTTTGGCAAGGATGACATGG
>JALWOO010000524.1:0-1131 GCA_027083485.1 Amylibacter sp.
GCTAGTTGCGCGCCCTGATTGTCATCACTGTCCGCAACGAGGCTTCCTTTTTTCTGGAATGGTTGGCGCATCATCAGGCCGTGGGGTTTACGGATTTCCTTGTGTATTCGAATGACTGCACGGATGGCACGGATATTATGCTGGACCGGCTTCAGGCGCTTGGGCATCTCACCCACGAACGCAACGACAGCCGCGATGACGGCGGTGTCCAATGGGGGGCGTTGAAACAGGCTGATAAACACCCCTTGGTAAAACAGGCGGATTGGTTGTTGCCGATGGATGTGGATGAATTTGTAAACATCCACGTGGGCAATCGCCGCTTGCCCGATTTGCTGGCGGCCTTGCCGGATGCTACGGCGATCCCGTTGACGTGGCGGGTTTTTGGCAACAATGGCGTTGTGGATTTTGTGGACCAACCGATTTTGCAGCAATTCACCCGTGCCGCGCCGATTCCCTGCTACTGGCCATGGAAATCGGCGTTGTTCAAAACCCTGTACCGAAATGACGGCACCTATGGAAAGCTGGGCATCCACCGCCCGCGCCAACCGCGCAAGGACCGGCTGGCCAAGGCGCAATGGTTTGACGGGGCAGGGCGCAAGCTGCCCGAGGCCTACAAAAAGCAGAAGATTTTTTCGAATTTCTGGCAAGACAACACCCGCTTGGTGCAATTGAACCATTATCCGCTGGGGGCCAAGCAAAGCTATATTCTGAAACGGGATCGGGGTCGGGCAGTGCATTCGGATCATCGGTTGGGCATGGATTACTGGGTGGAACGGGATTTCAACCAGATCGAGGATAAAACCATTCTGGCGCTGTGGCCGCAAACCGCCGAAAATCTGGCGCGCCTGAAACAGGACCCCGAACTGGCCCGTCTGCACCGGCAAGCCTGTCAATGGCGCCAATCGCGGTTTGAGGAACTGATGCTGGACGAAGAATACCGCGCGCTTTTCGGGCGTTTGATGCTCTGCCCTCAAACCAAAGCTCTGAGCATGCAGGAAGCCGAACGGATCATGGCCTTTGGTCGCAAAGCCCAGGAAATCAAGAACCGGAACCGAAATGGCTGACGTCCCGTCAATTTGGCTATTTTACTTGCCAATAATCCACGGATGCCGGATGATTTGACCAAATAGG
>JALWOO010000524.1:1141-4913 GCA_027083485.1 Amylibacter sp.
TGGTCGAACAGGAAATTGCGCCGCTGGACGCGGAATTTCACGCAGAAACAGGCAAGCATCCGTCCGGTGAGCGGTTCAAACACACAGATCGGCAGCTTGAAATTCTGGAGACATTGAAAGCCAGCGCCAAGGCCAAGGGGCTGTGGAATTTCTGGCTCACCGATAGTGATCGGGGATATGGCCTGAGCACCGTTGAATATGCTTATCTCGCAGAAGAAATGGGCAAAGTGGGGCTGGCAGCAGAAGTGTTCAACTGCTCTGCGCCCGATACCGGCAACATGGAAGTGTTGGAACGCTACGGCTCCGAAGAACACAAAGAACGCTGGCTAAAGCCGCTTCTGGAGGGGGAAATCCGGTCTGCCTATCTGATGACGGAACCGGATGTGGCCAGCTCGGATGCCGCACAACTGGCGTTTTCGGCGGTGCGTGATGGCGATGAATATGTGTTGAATGGCGAAAAATGGTGGGCTTCGGGTGCCGGTGATCCGCGCTGTCAGGTCTATATCGTGATGGTGTGTACCGATCCGGATGCCGCTAAACATTCGCGCCATTCCATGCTGGTGATGCCGGCCGATACACCGGGCATAGAGGTCGTGCGCGCCATGCAGGTGTTTGGCCATGATGATGCGCCCCATGGTCATATGCACATCCGGTTCAATAATGTCCGGGTGCCGGCCAGCGCCTTGATACTGGGTGAAGGCCGTGGCTTTGAAGTGGCTCAGGGCCGTCTTGGGCCGGGCCGTATTCACCATTGTATGCGCGCCATCGGGCAGGCGGAGAAGGCCTTGCAACTGATGTGCGAACGGGGTTTGACGCGGGAAGCCTTTGGCAAAAAGATTGCCGATCTGGGGGCGAATTACGACATCATAGCCAATGCGCGCATGGATATCGAAATGGCGCGCCTGCTGTGCCTGAAGGCTGCTTATATGATGGATACTGTCGGTGTCGCAGAGGCTCAGCCGTGGATTTCCAAAATCAAGGTCGTGGCCCCTCTGGTAGCGACGCGGGTGGTTGATGATGCCATGCAGCTATATGGTGCAGGCGGTATTTCACAGGATCAACCGCTGGCGCAGATGTACACGGCTATTCGCTCCTTGCGTTTTGCCGATGGGCCGGATGCGGTGCATCGCCGTCAGGTGGCACGGGCGGAACTGCGTAAATACATGAACAAGAAACGATGAGCATTGATCTGGATATTGCCAGTGTCGAAAGCTGGCTGAGTGAAAACATGGCGGGCTTTAAAGGCCCGCTTGCGGCGCGAAAAATTCCGGGCGGGCAATCCAATCCGACCTTCTGGCTGACTGCCGGTTCGGGCGAATATGTGCTGCGGCGTAAACCGCCGGGCAAATTGTTGAAATCGGCCCATGCGGTGGATCGTGAATTTCGGGTGCAGCGGGCCTTGCGGGGAACCGACGTGCCGGTGGCCGAAATGCTGGTGCTGTGTGACGATGACAGTGTGACCGGCTCCATGTTCTATGTGATGCAGGCGGTGCAGGCGCGCAACCTGACCGATCCGCGTTTGCCGGGAATGGACAAGGCCGAACGCCGCGCGATCATGGCCGAAATGGGGCGGGTGCTGGCCGCCATCCATGACGTGGATTTGCAGGCCACCGGCCTGACGGATTACGGCCCCGAAGGCAATTACTATGAGCGCCAGACCAGCCGCTGGGCCAAGCAATATGCCGCTTCCAAGATTGACGAGATACCGAAGATGGAGGCCTTGGGCGATTGGCTGATGGCGAATATTCCGCCGGATGACGGGCAACGCACGCTGGTACACGGGGATTTTCGCATCGACAACATGCTGTTTGCCAATGACGCGCCGGAATGTGTGGCGATGCTGGATTGGGAGCTGTCCACCACGGGCCACCCCTATGCGGATCTGGCGGCGCTGATTATGCAATGGCAAATGCCACCGGGGGCCGAAGGCCGCGGGTTGGCCGGCGTGGATCGTGCCGCGCTGGGCCTGCCATCGGATGCGGAATTTATTGCGGATTATTGCCAGCGGCGCGGGTTGGCCCCGATTGAAAATTTCGGGTTTTATCTGGCCTTCAGCTTTTTCCGCATGGGGGCCATCTTGCAAGGGGTGATGCGCCGCGCGGTAGATGGCAACGCATCAGACCCCGAGCGCGGCAAGAAGCTCGGGGCCTATGTACCGATGTTTGCGGATGCGGGATTAAAGGCAGCAGGTCAGGGCTGACCTGCTGCTGCGTGTTTATTTGTTGAGATCGGCAAATGTGCTGCCATCAGCGGCCATTTTGCGCAGGATGTTGGGCACCTGCCAATAATGGCTGTCCTCTTTGGCGTAGGTTTCGATCCGCTTGATCAGCTCTGCTGCACCGATGCTGTCGGCGTAATGCAGCGGGCCGCCACGAAACCGCGGGAAGCCATAGCCGAACAGATACACCGCATCCACATCAATCGGGCGCAGGGCGATGCCGTCCTCTACCACGCGGGCGGCCTCTGAAATCATTGCGGTCATGTAACGGTCAACGATTTCCTGATCGCTGAAATCGCGTGGCGTGATACCGGCGGCGGCGCGTTCCTGATCGACGATCTCGAGGGCGGCCGGATTGGGATAGGGACCATCCGCATCGTAAACATAATAGCCCTGTCCGGTTTTACGCCCGAACCAGCCCTGTTCCGCGATCTTGTCCGCGATCGGCACATAGCGTTCTTCCTTGGGGCGCATCGGGGCCTTGCGTTTGCGTTCGGCCCAACCGATGTCGATACCGGCCAGATCGGAGACGCGAAACGGCCCCATGGCAAAACCGAAACCTTCCAGTGCTTTGTCGATCTGTTCCGGACTGGCCCCGTCCATCAGCATATAGGTCGTGACCTTCAGGTAATGGGACAATATCCGGTTGCCGATAAACCCGTCACAGACACCGGCGCGCACACCGATCTTGCGCATGCGTTTGGCCAGCGCAAAGCCGGTGGCCACCACATCGGGGGCGGTTTTATCGGCCACTACGATTTCCAGCAGCCGCATCACATGGGCTGGGGAGAAAAAGTGCAGCCCCAGCACGTCCTCGGGCCGGTTGGTGGCGGCGGCAATTTCGTTGATGTCAAGGTAGCTGGTATTGGAGGCCAGCACTGCACCTTGTTTGCAAATGCGGTCCAGATTGGTGAAAATCTCTTTCTTTACATCCATGTTTTCAAACACGGCTTCCACCACCAGATCAACGCTGGCCAGCGAGTCCATATCGGTGCTGGGGGTCAGATTTGCCAAGGTCGGCTCCAGCTTGTCCGCCGCCAGTTTGCCCCGTTTCACCGCGCCTTGCAGGTTCTTGGTGATGGTTCCAACCCCGCGGTCGAGGGCATCTTGGGCCAGTTCGATCAAGGTGACCTGCATGCCCGCCAACAGGGAAGAGGTTGCAATACCTGATCCCATGGTGCCCCCGCCGATCACGCCCATGCTGTCCACCGGGCGCGGGGTTTCGCGGGCTTCGGGAACCTTGGCCACAGCACGTTCGGCGAAAAATGCGTGGCGCAGACCAGCGCTTTGGTCCGAATTGAGGCACTCCCAGAACAGCTTGCGCTCCAAGGCCTGCCCTTCGGCCAAGGGGCCGGTGCTGGCGCTGATTGCCTCGATGATGCGGGGCGGGTTGAACAGCAGCGGTTTTGCCTTGGCTTTGGCCGCTTCGATGGCGTCTTCATCCGGCGCAACGGTCAATTCCCCTGTGCGGCGGGTTTGCAGTTTTCCGGCAATCACGTCCTCACCGGCAGCAAGAGCAGCGTCGCGGGGGGTGGCTTCGGACAGGGCATCCAC
>JALWOO010000525.1 GCA_027083485.1 Amylibacter sp.
AAATCACCCCGCGCGCATCCAGCAGATTGAACAGGTGGCTGGCCTTGATACATTGGTCATAGGCCGGATGCACCATGATGATCCGCTTGCCGGTTTTCGGGTCAACCTCCGGATTTTCCAGAATATTCCTGCATTCGTTTTCCGCGTCCACAAAATGCTGCAACAAAATATCCGTGTCCGCCACATCAAAATTCCAGCGCGAATATTCGGCTTCGGTCTGGCGGAACACATCGCCATAGGTCAGCGGGATCGGCGCATCCGGCGCGTTGAACGGCATGTCCATCACGTGATCCACCCCCAGCACATACATGGCAAGGCGCTCCAGACCATAGGTCAATTCGCCCGACACAGGTTTGCAATCATAGCCGCCCACCTGTTGAAAATAGGTAAACTGCGATACCTCCATACCGTCGCACCAGACTTCCCAGCCAAGCCCCCACGCCCCAAGCGTCGGGCTTTCCCAATCGTCTTCGACAAAGCGGATGTCGTGCATCTCCATATCAATGCCGATGGCCGCAAGCGAACCGAGGTAGAGTTCCTGAAAATTCGGCGGGCTGGGTTTGATCAGCACCTGATACTGATAGAAATGCTGCAAACGGTTCGGGTTTTCCCCGTACCGCCCGTCCGTGGGGCGGCGCGAAGGTTGCACATAGGCGGCAGCCCATGGTTTATCCCCCAAGGACCGCAACGCGGTTGCCGGATGGAATGTTCCGGCACCGGCCTCCATATCATAGGGCTGCAACACGGCACAGCCCTGCGCCGCCCAATAGGCCTGTAGCCTGAGCAAAATTTCCTGAAACGAGCGCGGTTTATCGGCAGACATGGGGTATTCCGTTTTCGGGGTCACTTTGGGCCTTCAATAGTCAATCCACCCGCAAGGGTCAATCAAACTACGCGATGCAGGTCACTTGGGCATTTTCTGGGTGATAAATTGCAACGCCACTCCCAGCCCGTCCGGCGCGATGCCATGGCCTGTGCCCTTGGAAATATGGGTGTAGACCTCGAAACCGGCCTTTGACAGGGCTTCGGCGGCCTCCGGCAAAGAGGACGGCGGCACCACATCGTCGGCATCGCCATGCACAAGCAGGACCGGCGGGCGGGATTTGACCTCGGCGGCAAGGGTCTCCGGTTCCAG
>JALWOO010000526.1 GCA_027083485.1 Amylibacter sp.
GCTACGGCTGTGAAATCGAAATGGTTGTCGGCGGGACGACGGCGATTTTCACGTCGATGAATGAAAAAGGCGAACCGCAAATTGCAGGTGAACAGTGGGTGAATGCCCTGCGCGAAATCCTCGATCCTGCTCTGGAAGAAGGCCGTATCCATGCGGTTAACAAGGGGCCGATCCTTGGTCTGGGCGAAGGTTGGTGGATTCCGCCCTATACCGCCAAGGCAAATCCCGAGCTGAAAACCGCGCTGGATATTATTGAACATCCAGAGTTGTTCCCGGATTCCGAAGACCCAAGCAAAGGTGCTTTTGTTGGCTGCCCTGCCGGTTGGGGGTGTCAGGCGGTAAATGCCAATTTGTTCAAAGCCTTCGACATGGAAGCCAAAGGCTGGAAACTGATTGATCCGGGCTCTGCTGCCGGTCTTGACGGTTCAATCGCCAAGGCGAACGAGCGCGGTGAAAACTGGTTCGGCTACTATTGGTCGCCAACCTCGATCATCGGTAAATACAACTTGCAATCGGTTCCTTTTGGCGTGCCATTTGCCGGTATGGATAACTGGAGCAACTGTATCGCCAAAGATGATTGTGTTGATCCAAAGAAATCGGCTTGGGTGAAATCCGAAGTGTTCACATTGGTTACCGATGAATTCTACAAAGGGAATGCCGACATCAACGCTTATCTTGAAAAGCGTGTGTTCCCGGGTGAGGTTATGGGCTCCATGCTGGTTTACATGGCTGATGAACAAGCCGCCGGTGAAGATGCCGCTATCGAATTTCTGACAAAATACCCGGATGTATGGACCAACTGGGTTTCTCCGGAAGCTGCGGAAAAAATCAAGAAAGCCCTTTAAGGTTAGCATCTTGAGAATATAATATTTTCGGCCCGCCCAAAGTCTGGAGCGGGCCGCGTTGTCAAAAATAACAATAATAAGGGGGGGGGATATGTCTCTGAAGGATATGTTACCCGAAGTCTTGGCCGAATTCCCGAAAATGGGACGCGCCGATCTGCGGGATTTCAAAAAGGGAATTGATGAAACCTTTCGGGCATTTACCCGGGAAAACGGGGAAGCAATCGAGAATTTTTTCTACCCGTTAAAGGTCTTCATGGTCTGGTTTGAAAAACTGCTGCTGGCAACGCCGTGGCCTTTGATGATCGTGATTTTATGTCTGCTGGTCTGGCTGGGCGCGCGCAGTATCGGTATGGTTATTATGACCGCGCTGGCGCTGTTGCTGATCGGGTATCTGGGTATGTGGGATGATACCATGCGCACATTGGCGCTGGTGTCTGTTTCCACATTCGTATGCATCGCGATCGGCATTCCTGTGGGCATAATGATGGCCAAATCCGACCGCACGCAGGCCGTGATCGTGCCGATACTGGACATCATGCAGACCATCCCTGCCTTTGTTTATCTGATTCCCGTGCTGATGCTGCTGGGCATTGGCAAGGTGCCGGGCCTGATTGCGGTGTGCATTTATGCCATTCCGCCGGTTGTACGGCTGACCAATCTGGGCATTCGTCTGGTGGACAAAGACGTGCTGGAAGCGGCGGATGCTTTCGGGGCTTCGCCCGCGCAAAAAATGTTCAAGGTGCAACTGCCGCTCGCGTTGCCCAACCTGTTTGCCGGTGTGAACCAGACGATTATGATGGCGCTGGCCATGGTGGTTGTGGCCTCGCTGATCGGGGCGCATGGGCTTGGCTCGCAGGTATTGAAAGCGGTGAACAACCAGTATCTGACCCTTGGCATGATGAACGGTTTGGCCATTGTCGCAATTGCGATTGTGTTTGACCGCGTCAGTCAGAAATTCGGCAAGCGTTTGCAAAAACACTCGGAGACGATCCATGGCTGATAACGGAATCGAGGTCAAGAACCTCTATAAAATCTTTGGTCCCCATGGCGAACGCTATATCCAGATGGTCAAGGATGGCATGTCCAAGGACGAATTGAACGCCAAACACGGGCATGTATTGGGGTTGAAAAACGTCAATATCTCCATGCCCTCGGCGAAAATTCAGGTGATTATGGGGCTGTCCGGGTCGGGAAAATCGACCATGATCCGCCACATCAACCGCCTGATCGAGCCAACCTCGGGCGAGGTGATCTATCAGGGGCAGGACATTTGTAAAATGTCCAAAGCCGACCTGCAGCAGTTCCGCCGCCAGAAAACCGCGATGGTGTTTCAGAAATTCGCCTTGCTGCCGCATCGCACGGTGATCGACAACACCTTGTTCGGGATCGAAATTCAGGGCGTTTCGCGGGGCGAAGCCGAGGAACGCGCCAAGCTTTGGCTGAAACGTGTGGGGCTGGAAGGGTATGAGGATTATTACCCAAATCAGCTGTCAGGCGGGATGCAGCAGCGTGTGGGCCTTGCGCGCGCGCTGACCAATGACGCGGATATCCTGATGATGGACGAGGCCTTTTCGGCGCTTGATCCGCTGATCCGGATGGATATGCAATCTATCCTGTTGGAATTGCAGGAAGAATTGCATAAAACCATTGTGTTTATTACCCATGATCTGGACGAGGCATTGCGCATCGGCGACAGGATTGCGATTTTGCGCGACGGGGAAGTGGTGCAACAGGGCACGGGACAGGAGATCGTCCTGAATCCGGCGGACGCCTATATCTCGGACTTTGTAAAAGAAGTCAATCGCGGGCGTGTGATCAAGGTGGATACGATTATGGGCGACAGCATCGACGCTGCTTCGGCGCGTATCGCGAGCGGCTCTTCGCTTGAGAAGGCCGCGAAAATGTTGATTGATAGCGGTGAAAATGCAGCAAATATCGTGGATGCAAACGGGGGCGCGATTGGCGGGATCACGATCAAATCAACGATTGATGCCATGGTGACCCCCGCCGTGCATTAAAGCGTGTTGCCTACACCGGCGCGGGCCAGGAATGGTTCGCGCCGGTGCTAAAGGCCGGCTTACAAAATATCCAGAACAGACTCCGGCGGGCGACCGATGGCGGCCTTGCCATTGGCCAAAACAATCGGGCGTTCGATCAGCATCGGGTGCTCGGCCATGGCGCGGATCAACACATCCGGATCGTCGGTTTTGGACAGGCCCAGCTCTTTGAACAATTTGTCACCGCTGCGCATGATCTCGATCGGGGTGCGGCCCAGTTTGGCCAGCGCCTCGCGCAGGGCGGATTCATCAGGCGGGGTTTTGCGGTAATCAATGATTTCAGGGTCAATGCCGCGGTCCTGCAACAGGGCAAGGGTGGTGCGGGATTTGGAACAGCGCGGGTTGTGCCAGATTTGAACGCTCATGTGTAATGCTCCTTGTCGATGCCGATGGCCTGTGAAATATGATCAAACCCGTCGCGGGCCAGTAATTGATCAAGGCCGGTGTTGATCTCTGAAACAAGGGACATGCCCTTGTAAATCAAAGCGGAATAGAGCTGCAAAGCCGATGCGCCGGCGCGGATTTTGGTATAGGCCTGCTCGGCGCTGCCAATACCGCCAACCCCGATCAACGGAATATCCCCGTCCAGCAACACTGCCAGTTGCCCCAGAATGCGGGTGGATTTTTCAAACAGAGGCGCGCCGGACAGCCCGCCTGCCTGATCGCGCTCGGCACTGAGCAGCCCGTCGCGCGACAAGGTGGTATTGGTGGCGATGATCGCATCCAGCCCTTGGGCGCGGGCCACATCGGCGATGTCCTGCAAATCGTTTTCCGACAGGTCCGGCGCGATTTTCAAAAACACCGGCAGCGGTTTTGACAGGCTTTTGCGTGCTTCCATCACACCGGCCAGCAGCGCGGAAAGGGCGTCCTTGCCCTGAAGATCGCGCAGTTTTTCGGTGTTGGGAGAGGACACATTCACGGTCACGAAATCCACAAATTCGCCGCAGGTTTTCAGCACAGAGGCAAAATCACCGGCCCGGTCCGCGCTGGTTTTATTGGCCCCGAGGTTCAGCCCGACAACCCCCGCAGGGGGGCGCTTCATCAGCCGTTTGGCGATGGTTTCCGCCCCGTCGTTGTTGAACCCGAAGCGGTTGATCACTGCCTGATCCGCGCGCAGGCGAAACAGGCGCGGTTTGGGGTTGCCTGCTTGGGGCAGGGGAGTGGCGGCCCCGACTTCGATAAATCCGAAACCGCTGTTCAGCAGCGGCGCAATGGCGGTGGCGTTTTTATCAAAACCGGCGGCCAGCCCCAGCGGGTTGGGCAGCTCCAGACCGGCCAGCGTGCTATGTAAACGCGGGCCGGTGACAGGGCTTGCATGCGGGGTCAAACCGGCCTGCAAGGCACGCAGCGCCAGCCCGTGGCCGGTTTCCGGATCCAGCCGGTAAAGCGCCGCAAGCGCCAGTTTTTCCGTCAGCTTCATAGGCTATTCGGGGTCTTGGGGGAAAATATGCCCGTCCTCGCCCAGCGGCAGCGGCAAAGCCCATGAAATCTTGTTCAGCGGCAATTCTCCGTAAAGGTGGGGGAATAATTGCCCGCCCCGGGATTTTTCCCAGACGACATTTTCCAGATCGTCCTCGTCCACCCCCAGCAGCCACAGATCATCCTGACCGGCGAAATGTTTCTCGGCGGTTTCGGCGCACTGCATGGCGGTTGAAAAATGGATAAAGCCGTCCTGAAGGTCAATCGGAGCGCCTTTGGTGGTCCCGTCCTCTTGCAATGCAAGCCATTGGGCGTTTGTCAGTATCTTGTAAATCAGCATAGCCCACAGATGCCGCGCATTGCCCCCAAGGTCAAGTGCGCGCTTGCCGCAGGATTAATCGCTCCTGCCCTAGGGCGTAGACCCATAAATCCTTCGGACGGAATTGTCGCTTCATCTCAAAGGCATGCTGGCCTTGCAAATAGCCGGCTATGTGCGGCGGGCACCATACCATTGATATTTCGCGACAATTTCGCCAGTGATGCAGGCTTTATG
>JALWOO010000527.1 GCA_027083485.1 Amylibacter sp.
GCCTTTGATGGTCTAAAAAGTTTGTGTCGCACCGTTTTTTTTGCAGACTGAACCCTTGTAGCAGCCCAGTGCAATACCTATTTCCATACCACAAGGCTTGCACATGGACGTGCCTTTTCCGGGCGTTCAAATTTTTGGCAAGTGCTTATAAAGGAGAATAAAATGAACCTAGAAAAATTTACCGAGCGATCACGGGGCATGATCCAGAACGCGCAATCCATTGCGATGCGCGAAGATCATCAGCGTTTTACGCCGGAGCATTTGCTCAAGGCGATGCTGGATGATCCGGAAGGCTTGGCGGGCAATCTGGTAAAGGCTGCCGGTGGCGACCCTGTGCAGGTGTTGCAGGATGTGGATGCTTTGCTGGCCAAAATGCCCAAAGTAACCGGCGATTCGCAGGTTTATCTGGATGGACAAACCGCCAAGGTTTTGGCCGAGGCGGAAAAGCTAGCCGAAAAGGCCGGTGACAGCTTTGTGCCGGTCGAGCGGATGCTGACGGCGCTGTGTATTGTGAAATCCGATGCGCAAAAGGTGCTCAAGGATGCCGGTGTTACCG
This sequence comes from Amylibacter sp., assembly GCA_027083485.1. Classification (GTDB taxonomy): domain Bacteria; phylum Pseudomonadota; class Alphaproteobacteria; order Rhodobacterales; family Rhodobacteraceae; genus Amylibacter. The sequence continues at coordinate 557 of JALWOO010000527.1, forward strand.
CGCAAAACCTGAATGCGGCGATTGAAGACGTGCGCAAAGGGCGCACAGCCGATAGCGCCAGCGCCGAAGACAGCTATGATGCGCTGAAGAAATATGCGCAGGATCTGACCGAGAAAGCCCGCGAAGGCAAGATTGATCCGATCATTGGCCGTGACGAGGAAATTCGCCGCACCATGCAGGTTCTGTCGCGTCGCACCAAGAATAACCCGGTGCTGATCGGGGAACCCGGTGTTGGTAAAACCGCCATTGTCGAGGGTCTGGCCCTGCGTATCGTTAACGGCGATGTGCCCGAGAGCCTTCAGGACAAAAAACTGATGGCGCTGGACATGGGCGCGCTGATTGCCGGTGCCAAATATCGTGGTGAATTCGAGGAACGCCTGAAAGCGGTTCTGAACGAGGTTACCGGTGCTGCCGGTGAAATTATTCTGTTCATCGACGAGATGCACACGCTGATCGGCGCGGGCAAGGGTGACGGGGCTATGGATGCGTCCAACCTGCTGAAACCGGCGCTTGCGCGGGGTGAATTGCATTGTGTCGGCGCAACCACCCTTGATGAGTACCGCAAGCATGTGG
>JALWOO010000528.1:0-276 GCA_027083485.1 Amylibacter sp.
GTCATCAGGTCCAGAAATATCGGGTTCTCCGAGCCGATATTCTGCAACCAGGCAGCGATTCGCTCTTGCCTGGATTCCGCATCCGGCATCTGATCGGTTCCCAGCAAAGCCTGCAAACACTGGATAATCGGAAACAGCGCGCTTTGGCGATGATAGGGGGATCCGGAGATTTGCAAAATCGTCGGGGCATCCGGCAATACTTCCTGTTGCAAAGAATGCAGCAAACGGGATTTACCGATGCCTGGCTCCCCTTGCAAAACCACCACTCGACCGCTA
>JALWOO010000528.1:286-4860 GCA_027083485.1 Amylibacter sp.
CCCGCGCCAGTTGCCAAGCCTCTTTCAGTTCCGCCAGCTCGGGATTGCGCCCTGTCAGCCGGCTGAGCTTATCCGTAAAGCCCTGAATTTCAAACCGGCTGGTGGTGGGCCTTTCCGCTTTGACGGCAAAGGCTTCTGCTCCATCCCCGGCATCGGGGATCAAGGCCAGCTCAAAACTGCTTTCAAGGGTTTTTCGCAGGTTGCCCGCCACCAGTATTTGCGAGGGTTGCGCCATTTGTTCCAAAGCGGTTGCCCGAAAGACTGCCGCGCCGGAAAAATAGGGCAAGTCATGAAAGGTACCGGATTGTATGGTGACCAGCGTTTCCCCCTGCGCAATGCCACAGCGCAACCCGATCTGTTCACGTTCACTTATTTTTTGTCTGGCAAAAGCCTGCTGCGCCGCCAGAACCGCGCGATTTACATCATGTTCACTGGTATTCGGATACCCAAAAGTAAAAACCATCCGGTCCCCAAAACGGTTCACTAACATGCCGCCCAGTTCTGTGACGACTTTCAAACAATGGTTAAAGCTGCGCTCCAAACGCAGATACAGATCTTCGGGATCAAGCTTCCGGCTTAGGGCTTCAATTCGGGGGGTGCCAAAAACCAGAAGAGTTACTTCCCGTTTTTCGGGGGTGCTGATCGCCGGCAGAATTGACGCCTGATAGGTTCTTGGCGCAGGCCGTGCCGGTGTATCAGGCGCTTTACGCAACGGTTTACTTTGCGTAAAGCGTATTCGATCCGCCAGATCGCAGGTTTCGGTGGAGGGTTCCGTGTCCAGATCCCGCGCCAGAATTTCCCTGCACCGTTTGAACTGGTTCAGAGCTTCGACCTTGCGGCCGGTGTCCCAATAACTGCGCATTAACGCCCGATGCGCGGTTTCATCCGTCAGGTCAATTTCCAGAATTGCTTTGGCCGTGCTGCCCGCCCTTTCCGGGTTTTTGTGCTTTTCGGCGCAATCCAGCGCCCGCAAAAGGCAATCCAGCGCAAGATTCCGCAGATTTTGCCGCTCTACCCAAATCCATTCTTCAAACGGTTCTGAACGGATGCTCAATCCGGCGACAAATTCGCCCAGATAAAGATTGGTCACCGCATGCAAATCCGCCTCGTCAGCAGTTTTCGCAAAATCACGCAGCTGATGGGTGTCGATAACCAAACCGCGAGAATCAAAGCGGATGGTCTCGCCCTGTGCGCTCACCGGCTCCAATCCATGTTTATGCAAAGCTTTGCGCAACACGGCCAATTCCTGCCGCAAACTGGCACGGGCCTGTTCCTCGCCACTATGGGGCCACAACAGCGCAGCCAATTCCTCGCGCGTGCTTTCCTGTTTGTTTGATTGCGCCAGAATGGCCAGCAAAGCCCAGGATTTCCGGGTCGGCAAACGCACAGCCGTATCAGTAGCCGTCAACAGCTCATAGCCGCCCAAAAGCTTCAAACGTAATTGCAAACCCGCATCCACCCAGAAAAAAGAGCCGAAAATCCCACCAGAACGCCAAGTATATCCAAATAATTCTAGGATTGCGAGTTTTTACAACAATTTTACGTTGATTTGAAATTATACCAGGGCAACGGCTGATATAATATTTGTTTCCCAAGCGGTGCCGGACCGGCGCAAATTGCACCCTATACGGGCCACGATCACGCCTGACTCGCGGCACTATTTTTGCGCGATAACCACAACATCAGCACCCGAAATGCGCGAAGTTTGACGATTATGGCGTAAATGTGACATGAAATTCAACTATTTAGGAGAAAATCCCGCACTTTTTACGTATATTTTACGATGCCTTTCCCGCCTTTTTGCGCATCCCTTACGCAGCTCCTGCTTATTACGCCCAAGAGTAACGAGTACTGCCAATACCCAATCGAACCTTAATTGCAGAAAGGAAGCACGTTGTTTGACAGGACATCCCAGAAAACCTGCTCATGGGCTGTTTCGCTAAATATGAATGCTTCCCCGGCTCGATTGGTTGGGTTGGTTTTATTACCGGGATACGGAAAGCATGTGTGAATATTTGCCTATTCTTCAATGCCGCCCTGCCTCCAGTAATTGTTCCCTTGCCGGGCATCCCTACACATTTTTTCCCGGCAACAGCCCCGCCTTTTAAGGGCGGGGCACCATACTTAACCAGTTTTTTTCACAGGTAACACAGATACCCGACATCATCGGGTGATTGACATCTTTCTATCTCAGGGGCAGCGTTCCTTGTGCAAGCAAAACGCAGAGCCGGAAAGATACGCGATTGGGATATGGCCTTGTAAAAGGGTGCCTCGGCGAGAGGCAGCCAAAACCGCCCGCAGTGACATAACGAGTACGGCCATATCCCAATCCGCCCTAAAGGGTCAGCACCACATTACCGGTCAGATTTCCGGCCTCTATGGCCTCATGGGCTTTGACGATATCGGCCAAGGGAAAAGTTGCGGCAATCAGCGGGCGCAACGCGCCTTGGCGTAAATGGCTGTTGATATCCTCGACCGCCTGTTTTTTCGCCGCCGCCGGCATGCCATAGACAAAAACAAATTCCAGCACGGTGTTGTTAAACATAAGCGGCACAAACGGGATTGCCGGTGTCATATCGGAACCGGACGCATAGGTCGCAATCACGCCGCCGCGTTTCAGGATGCGGGGGGTCAGGGCGGCATGGGCGGCAAAATCCACGTCCACAATCCGGTCAATGGCGTTTTCGCCAACCTCTGACAACAAACGCTCCAACAGGTTTTCATCGCGATAGTTTATAATGATTTCGGCACCGGCCTCCACCGCAATCGCCGCCTTTTGGGCGTTGCTGACGGTGGTAATCACCCGCGCGCCCGCCGCGGCGGCCATTTGTACGGCCATCAACCCGACCGAACCCGCCCCGCCGGTAATCAGCAGGGTTTGGCCCGCCACATCGCCATCGGCAAAAACCGCGCGATGGGCGGTCATGGCAGGCACCCCCAGACAGGCCCCTTCCTCAAAGCTCACCCCATGGGGCAAAGGGGCCGCAAGTTCCGCATCCACCGCCACATATTCCGCCGCCGTCCCGACAATCCCCTGACCCTGACCATCCGGCGTGCGGTTGACATTATACAGCCAGACCCGTTCCCCGATCCGCCGCTCCGACACGCCGGCGCCTATGGCCTCGATCACACCGGCCCCGTCGTTATGGGGGATCACCTCCTCTGCGGGCATCGGCCCCTGGGCACCGATCCGCACCTTGGCATCCGAGGGGTTCACACCGGAGGCATGCACCCGCACCAGAACCTGCCCCGCTGCCGGTTCTGGCCGGTCCCGCTCAACCAGTGCCAGTGTCTCTGCCGCCGCGCCGCGCGCTGTGTTGATGATGGCTTTCATTCTCTCTATCCTCTGTGTTCGATGCTCTTTCCGTCAGATCAAAGACTGGCAAAGTTTGCCGCCCCTGACAACTGGCAACAGCCTGCCGGGTGATCTTGATCTTTTCGCCCATGAGGCCTACTCCCTTTGCAACACTCCCAAGCAGCAGGCCGCCCCATGCACAGCCCTCTTCCCCTTGTTCGCGATGTCGTTCTGATCGGTGGCGGGCACAGCCACGCGCTGGTGTTGCGCCGCTGGGCCATGAACCCGATCGCGGGTGCGCGCCTGACCCTGATCAATCCGGGCCCGACGGCGCCTTATTCGGGGATGCTGCCGGGGTATATCGCCGGTCACTACGGGCGTATGGATCTGGAAATAGATCTGGTACGACTGGCCCGCTTTGCCGGTGCGCGGCTGGTGCTGGCGCAGGCAACGGGCATAGACCGCGTGGCCAAAAAGGTCCGCATCGAAGGTCAGGCCGATATCGCCTATGACATCGCCGCGGTGGATGTGGGGATCACCACGGAACTGCCAACCATTGCGGGATTTGCAAAACACGCGCTCGGGGCCAAACCGCTGGACCGTTATGCCGCCGAATGGGAAACCTTCCTGAACGGGGCCGCCACCGGCACGCGGCTGCCCGAAATCGTGGTCATCGGCGGCGGGGTTGCCGGTGTTGAACTGGCGCTGGCGATGATGCACCACATGCAAACCCGACAGGTACAACAGCCCAAAGTCACGGTGATAGAGCGCGCCAAAACGGCCCTTGGCGGCATCGGGGCAGGGGCCAGACAGGCCTTGTTGCGGCACATGGAACGGCTGGGCGTGGCGCTGATCACCGGCGTTGAAGTAGCCGAGATCACCGCCGATACGGTGCATTTGTCCAGCGGTAGCACGCTTGCCCACGGGTTCTGCGTTGCCAGCGCCACCGCGCGGCCCCATGACTGGCTGCGCGGCACCGGCCTGACCAACGATCGCGGCTTTATCGACGTGGGCGAGACCCTGCAAACCTGCGTTGATCCCGCCATTTACGCCACAGGGGATTGCGCCGACCTGACCCATGCGCCCCGCCCCAAAGCCGGCGTTTTCGCGGTACGCGAGGCCCCGATCCTGTATCACAACCTGCGCGCAGAATTGCTCGGCACCAAACGCAAGGCCTTTCGCCCGCAAAAAAGCTACCTGAAACTGATTTCAACCGGCGGCAAAGGGGCCATTGCCGACAAGGCCGGTTTGCGGCTGGACGGGGCGTGGCTCTGGCGCT
>JALWOO010000529.1 GCA_027083485.1 Amylibacter sp.
TCCAAACACCGTGCTGGAAACATGCCGCGCCACAGCATTAGACTCAAAGCTTATGCTGATTTGATCACTTGCAACGCCTTGCCAATCAACACCTTGAGAAAGCAAGCTCTCATAGGTAATTCTTTGAATACCCGTCTGATTAACATTAACCTTAATAAAATCAAAACTTGCGGTCTTTGATTGCTGTCTTTGAAGTTGTTTTTGTTGAGACTCTTGGTGCAACTCTTGCCAATTAATCGTGTGTTCATTGGGTTGTGCTCCAAATATTTTATTGCTCACAAAAGACCCGTAGCTGTGTTTTATCCCTGTTCGGGTGAGTTCTTCTATTTTGTAGTCACTGATGTTGCTGTTTTGTAGATTAAAGTGATAACTATTAGATTGCGTTGTGTTTATTCCTTTTGCTTGGATGGGTTCATTGTTTAATAAAACCCAAACACCTTTTTCTTTACCATAAACATTAAAACCAATTGTTCCCACCTCGGTTGTGGTTGTCCAATTCACATCAAAAACAGAGTTTCTCATTGCGCTTGAGGTATAAATAAGAGAAATGGGTGTTAAGGCATTTGCTGAAAAACGATTATCCTCTACCTCGCCTGTTAGAGCAGAGCCTGTAGCCGTTTCAGTTGCTCTAATAAGTGGTTCAGATGCATAGAAACGGCAACGACTTTCTAAAAAGTTATCTCCACCAGTTCCAAATGTACTGGTTAATGGTATGGTAACAGGTATTGTCACTGTACCTAGAGCAACAGCTTGAGCAATTGATTTTTCGCCCGATGCAAAACTGCCATCATTATTCCAATCAAACCAGCAAGCCAAATAACCTCCTGTTGAGGTCGCACTAATTTGAGCGGTTGTGCTACTTGGTAACCATAAACCTGATGCCACAATACCATCATCATCACTGGCATCAGAATCCATACTAAAACCAGTATCTGCCGTCCAGTTTGTACCTAATTTTGACGTGCCGCCTCCTTCGTGTTTTGCCACACCATAGCTGCTAGCTAAATCACTGTAATCTGCAGGGGCAACACTACCACTTGTTGTTGTAATTAAACACCACTGGTCTAGTGTACCTGTATCTGCGCCGGCATTGTCAGATACATTCAAGGTCCAATCTCCTGTTGAA
>JALWOO010000530.1 GCA_027083485.1 Amylibacter sp.
ATACTTTTCCGGCCCCTTTGAGGATCACCACGCGAATGGTTTCATCCTGCGCCAGCGCCTCGAACTGCGCCTTGAGCGCGGCCAGCATGGCATCGGAGAGCGCGTTCAGCGATTTGGGTGTGTTCAGCGTTAGCGTCGCAATCGCGTCGGTGTCGTTACGTAACAGGATGTCGTCGGTCATGGTTGCCTCTTGTTTTGATCAATTTTTTTTAGCAATCTAAACCGGTGAACCACAAGGGGAAAAACCATGGCGCTTAAAATGACCATAGAGGAAATACACCGGTTTTTGGCGGATGTGTTTCCGGCGGTATGCGATGTATTCGAGGTTCTGGCCCTGAGCGAGGATGAAATCACCGTGCGTATGAAGGTGTCAGAGAAGGACATTCGCCCCGGTGGCACGGTTTCTGGTCCGACCATGTTTACGCTGGCGGATGTGTCCTATTATCTGGCTACCCTGTCCCATGTCGGCCCCAAGGAACTGACTGTTACCACCAGCTGTTCAATTGATTTTATGCGTAAACCTGCGGCCACGGATCTGATCGCCAAGGCGCGCGTGCTCAAGCTTGGCAAAGTGCTGAGCGTGGGGGATGTAATGCTTTATTCGGTCGGGATGGAAAAGCCGGTGGCCCATGCCAACCTGACCTATTCCATCCCCAAGGATCATGTTTAAATCCACGGCGTGATGTCATAATCGCCGGGCTGGAAATCCGACAGGGTCGCGCCTTTGACCAGCACCCAGTTATTGGCATCCACAGTAAAACGCACGCCGTTTGTGACCTCGGTAACGGAAATAGTTTGCGAAGTCGCATCCAGGCTGGTGGCAGTTGTGCGCATGTCCAGCTTGTCGATGCCGAATTCGAAATCGGTGATCACGTCTTTGCCGAAATCCGTGGTGGCAAAGACAAAGCTGTCCGCACCGGCCCCGCCACGTATGCGGTCATTGCCTTTGCTGTCATAAAACCGGTCATTCCCCGCGCCGCCAAATTCCAGATCATTGCCGTCACCGGAATAAAAGGCATCATCATCCTTGCCGCCATACAGCCGGTCCTTGCCGTCACCGCCGCGCAGCACATCAAACCCGTCACCGCCAAACAGCCTGTCATCGCCTTCGGCCCCGTCCATCAC
>JALWOO010000531.1 GCA_027083485.1 Amylibacter sp.
GATTATGCTATGAGCGTAATCGTAGGTCGTGCATTGCCAGATGTTCGCGATGGACTAAAACCTGTTCACAGACGCGTATTATTTGCCATGAGTGAATTAGGCAATGATTGGAACAAAGCCTACAAAAAATCAGCTCGTATTGTTGGTGATGTGATTGGTAAATACCACCCACATGGTGATACTGCTGTTTATGACACTATAGTTCGTATGGCACAACCATTCTCCATGCGTTATATGCTGGTCGATGGTCAAGGTAACTTTGGTTCGGTTGATGGTGATTCAGCTGCTGCCATGCGTTATACCGAAATCCGGATGGCAAAAATTGCCCATCAATTATTAGCCGATATTGACAAAGATACAGTTGATTTTGTTGCCAACTATGATGAGTCAGAACACGAACCAGCGGTATTGCCTTCGCGCGTACCTACATTGCTGGTTAATGGCTCATCTGGTATTGCTGTAGGTATGGCAACCAATATTCCTCCTCACAACTTGAGAGAAGTGATTAATGCCGTTATAGCCATGTCTTATAAGCAAGATATTACCCTTGATGAGTTGATGGAGCACCTTCCAGGACCTGATTTCCCTACAGCTGCTATCATTAATGGCTCAAAAGGTATTCGAGAAGCTTACGAAACAGGTAAAGGTAAAATTTATATGCGCGCCAAAACGCATATTGAAATTGATGAAAATACAGGCAAACAAACCATAATTGTTGACGAACTTCCATACCAAGTCAACAAAGCAAAATTAATTGAAAAAATTGCTGAGCTTCTAAAAATCAAACGTATCGAAGGCATTACCGCATTACGTGATGAGTCTGATAAAGACGGTATGCGTGTTGTCATCGAAATGCGACGTGGTGAAGTGGCTGAAGTGATGTTGAATCAATTGTTCAAACTCACCCAATTACAGACCGTATTTGGCATGAATATGGTGGCAGTGGTTGATGGACAACCAGAATTGTTGACATTGCGTCAAATCATCAATGCTTTCTTAAAACATCGCCGCGAAGTGATCGTCAGGCGAACACTGTTCTTACTGAAAAAAGCCCGTGCCAGAGCACACATATTGGAAGGATTAGCCATAGCCTTGGCCAATATTGATGAAATTATCACCTTAATC
>JALWOO010000532.1 GCA_027083485.1 Amylibacter sp.
GAAAGACTTCGCGTGGACCAGGCGCATGTTCGGCAATCTGCGAGGGGCTGCGGAAAAACTCGATGCCATCTCGCGCCGCATAACCGATCAGGCCACCGGCGATGGCCAAAAAGGCAAACCCCGCAATAATCAACTGAATTCTGCGTTTTTTCTTTAGACCGGCCATTTATTCATTCCTTTCGCGAAAGCGTCGCAAAGCAGCATTGAACTCTGCCCCGAAAATAATGATCGCGCCAGAGAAGTACAGGAAAAGTAGCGTAATCACAATCCCTGACAAGGCGCCATATGTCACAGAATAATTCCCCGCATAAGCCAGATAAAACGACATGCCCGTTGCCATTGCCACCCATAAAACCGTTGATAAAAATGCCCCCGGCCAAATGATGAACCCCTGAGCATGGCTGTTGGGCAAAAACCAGTGCATCACCCATAAAAAACCGTAAAGGGCAATAAAGCCAACGCTATAGCGCGCTATCAACAGGTTTTTCGGCAGCGCAACCGTGGTATAGGTTTCCAGCAGATGGATCAGCACCGGTGCCAGCAGGATCGACAGCCCCAACACCACCGCCACAATGGCCGCGCCAAAAACCACCACCAGCGCCTTGGCTTTGCGAAACAGCCAGATCGCGCCGGCGCGTTCGCCGTAAATCCCGTCAAAGGATTTGTTCACCGCCTCCACCGCCCGCATCGCCGCCCAGATCGCCAGCACAATAAACAGGGTAAACAACCCGTGGCGCTGCCCCAACACGCGCACCACTTCCGGTTCCAGCACCTCGGCCAGATAATCCGGCGCAAAATCGAACAACACCTGAATCGCCTCGGCAGAGCGTTCCGCGCCAATCATCCAGCCGGTCAAAGACACAGCAAATATCAGAAAAGGAAAAATCGCCAGCATCAGCGCATAAGCAATATAGCCGGCCTGAACCTCGCCATCACGTTTGTTAAAGCCGCGTATGGCGCCGAGCAGCACGGCACCGAACCCTTTGAAAAATCGCCGCGCGCCCATTTCCATTTTCTAAAAATATCCCCGCGCGGAGCGCATCAAACTCTATAGGCTCTCGAAAGCGATCGCATGACCCAGAAAACGGGTTGCGGCAACGCTGACCTCTTTGGGGTCTCCCGT
>JALWOO010000533.1 GCA_027083485.1 Amylibacter sp.
CCAGGCCTGCCCTTTGCCGGTGCCGTATTTCCGGATCCATTCAAACAGCCATTTCTGGCCTTTGGCATGGGCTTGCCGGTTGGTACAGGCCGCCAGATCATCGAGCCAGGCAAACCCGTGCAAATCCGTGCGGAATTCGCGGTCGCCCTGTGGCAAATCCCAAATAGAGCCATCCCCGTGTTCGATGATTTCACCGGCAATCAGAAAATTGCCCGCCGCCATCTGGGTGCCCCGTGCCGCCACGCCATAGGATCGCGGTTCCGGTTGCGATATAAACGCCCGTGCTGCCGGCGCAAACCGCGCGGTTTGCACGGCGACGCGATCTCCGGTAGCACGCAGAACGCGCCGCCATTTGGAGTGTGATCGCTCAGAGGTCCGGACGGGTTTTATCATTTGCCATTGTCAAAAAGGGTTTGTCCCGTGTGATCATACGCCGGGTTTGTCAGCCTGTCATTAAGCATTCGTTAAGCAGGCTTTTGCAGCAAGGCCATAAAGAACCCGTCCATGCCCCCGCGTTCGGGCCAATAATCGGGGCGCAAGCGCAGGGTGCCGGGTTTGTCCTGCCAAGCGGTTTCACAGCCTAATGCCTCCGGATCGAAATCAACCAAACGGATGTTCGGGGATGCCCCAAGCAGGGTGTCGATCTGGCGTTCGCCTTCTGCCGGAATAAGCGAACAGGTGCTATACACCAGATGCCCGCCCGGCTTGAGCCAGCCGATGGCCCGCTGCAACAGGCTTTGTTGCAATTGCAGCAGGGGCTTCAGATCAATTTCAGGGCGCACATGCGGCAGGTCGGGATGCCGGCGTATGGTGCCGGTGGCCGAACAGGGCGCATCCAGAAGAATGGCATCAACCGGCGCTTCCGGTTGCCATTTCAGGGCGTCGGCCACGGTGACCCACGCTCCCAAACCAATGCGGTCCAGATTTTCACGCAGCCGTTCCATGCGGTCTTCTGAAATGTCGAGCGCCTCGACCTCGGCTCCGGCGGCGGCCAGTTGCAGGGTTTTCCCGCCCGGTGCAGCGCAGATATCCAGCACTTTTTTGTTGCTGACATCCCCGAGCAGGCGTGCGGGAATGGCCGCTGCCGCATCCTGAATCCACCAGGCCCCGTCTTCATAGCCG
>JALWOO010000534.1 GCA_027083485.1 Amylibacter sp.
TGTCTTCGATAGATCCTTCTTGGGTGGATTTACCGGAGTTCACATCAATCGCCACCAGAGCCGCGGTGATGCCGATTACGATATAGCCGCCGGATTTCAGTTGTACCACCGGATTGAACATGCCGTCGAGGTAGTTTTCCACCTGAAAACGGGCAAACAGCGGCATGGATTCCTGATAGAGTTTCACCCGTTCCACATGATTGGGCATCAACATCTGCATGTAATCCCTGGCGATTTTGTAACCGCCTTCGCCTTCGACCAGAACTTCGTCGATGTCGCGGTTGAACAGGTCGCGGATGGTGCGTTTGATCAGGTCGCCTTCTTCGTAAATCCCCGCAGGTGCGATGGATTTCAGGGTCAGCTCGCGGATCTGGCTCCATTGGCGCAGCAAATATTCATAATCGCGCTTGATGTCGGTCTTGGTGCGTTTTGCGCCAGCCGTGCGGATTATCAGGCCGGCACCTTCGGGCACTTCGATTTCCGAGGCGATTTCCTTGAGCTTCTTGCGGTCTGTTGCACTGGTGATCTTGCGGGAAATACCGCCGCCACGGGCCGTATTCGGCATCAGCACACAATAACGGCCAGCCAGTGACAAATAGGTGGTCAGGGCAGCGCCCTTGTTGCCGCGTTCTTCTTTGACAACCTGCACCAGCATGATCTGGCGCACTTTGACGACTTCCTGAATTTTATAGCGCCGCGGGCGGGGTTTGCGTGGGCGAACCTCGGTGCGGACTTCGGCCAAAACCGGATCATCGGCATCGTCTTCGACTTCTGCTTCTGCGTCATCGCTGACTGCGGCGGTTTCCTGAGCGGCTTCTTTCGTGTCGTCTTCGGTCGTTGCCTCGGGGGCGTCGCTGGCGGGGGCTTCTTCTGGTTGTGACCCGCTGGTTTCGGCGGCAGCCTCGGCAGGCGTTTCAGCAGCGGCCTCAACCGGAGCATCAACAACGGCTTCGGCCTCTGGGGCTTCCGGCGTTACGGTTGCTTCTGTCGGGGCGGGCTGTGGTGCCTCGGGCACGTCTACCGGAGTTGCCTCCGGCACATCCACCAAACCGGTTTCGGCATCGCCATCCAGTTCAATCACGTCACTGGTGACGACTTTATCGGCACCGGCCGGGGCACCAT
>JALWOO010000535.1 GCA_027083485.1 Amylibacter sp.
GAACTCCGCTTGCGAATTGTCCTCTTCAGGACCACCGGCGCAGAAGGTACATTTGTCCATCTTGCCGCGCGAGCCATAGTTGCCAGCCTGCGGATACTGCGGCGCGCCGAACGGACACGCATAGAAGCAGTAACCACAACCGATGCACAGATCCTTGTTGTGCAACACGATGCCGTCTTCTGTCTGGTAAAAACAGTCGGTCGGGCATACGGCCATACAAGGCGCATCGGAACAATGCATACAGGCAATGGAAACCGAACGTTCGCCGGGCTTGCCGTCACCGATGGTGACAACCTTGCGCCGGTTGATGCCCCAGGGCACCTCGTGTTCGTTTTTACACGCCGTTACACAGGCATTACATTCGATGCAACGTTCTGCATCACAGAGAAATTTTACTCGTGCCATCTCGTTGCTCCTTATGCTGCGGTGATTTTGCAAAGAGACGCTTTGGTCTCTTGCATTTGGGTGACGCTGTCATAGCCGTAGGTCATCGCCGTATTGGCGGATTCCCCAAGCACATAGGGGTCGGCACCGGCGGGGTATTTGTCCCGCAGATCCTTGCCCTCGAAATGTCCGCCAAAATGGAACGGCATAAAGGCAACGCCCTCGCCGACCCGTTCGGTGACCATAGCCGCAACCTTGACCTTGGCACCTTCGGCACCTTCGACCCAGACTTGCTGACCGTCCCGAATACCGATGTTATTGGCATCGCGGGTGTTGATCTCCACAAACATTTCCTGTTGCAGCTCTGCCAGCCAGGGGTTGGAGCGGCTCTCGTCGCCCCCGCCCTCGTATTCAACCAGACGCCCTGTGGTCAGGATCATCGGATATTCTTTGGAGAAATCCTGATCCTGAATGGTTTTATAGAGCGTTGGCAAACGATAGGCCTGTTTATCCGCATAGGTCGGATAATCCGCCACCAGATCGCGCCGGTTGGTATAGAGCGGCTCGCGGTGGATCGGTACAGGGTCCGGGAAGGTCCAGACAACGGCGCGGGCCTTGGCGTTCCCGAATGGCGCGCATTCGTGTTTGATCGCCACCCGCTGAATCCCGCCTGACAGGTCGGTTTTCCAGTTGGTCTTGGGTCCGGCAACCGCGTCAATGCTGGCGCGTTCCTCG
>JALWOO010000536.1 GCA_027083485.1 Amylibacter sp.
CATTGACGTTGCCCCCGGTGACGAAGGCGGTGCGGCGGGGGCATCCCGTTTGGCAACCCTGTTGCCGTTGTTTCGGAACTTTATTCTGGTGGTGATTTTCGTGACGGTGGCGCTAATCGTGCTGAACGATATTGGCATCAACGTCGCCCCGCTGTTTGCCGGTGCCGGTGTTGTCGGTCTGGCCATCGGTTTTGGCGCGCAAACGCTGGTGCGGGATATTTTGTCCGGTGCCTTCTATCTGTTTGACGATGCGTTTCGCAAAGGCGAATACATCGACATCGGCACGGTCAAAGGCACGGTCGAACGGGTCTCGGCGCGGTCGTTCCAGTTGCGGCACCATCTGGGACCATTGCATACGGTGCCCTTTGGGGAAATCCAGTTCCTGACCAACTTTTCCCGCGATTGGGTGATGATGAAACTGCCGCTTCGGGTGACCTATGATACGGATGTGGAAAAGGTGCGCAAGCTGGTGAAAAAGCTCGGGCAGGAATTGCTCAAGGATGAAGTTGTCGGGCCGATGTTCCTGCAACCGCTGAAATCGCAAGGCGTGATTGAAATGCAGGATAGCGCGATGATTATCCGGGTGAAGTTTATGGCGCGCCCGGGGGATCAATGGGTGTTGCGCAAACGGGTCTATCAGGAAATCCGCGACCTGTTCGCTCGTGAAGGCATCAAATTTGCCCACAAAGAAGTGACAGTGCGCTTGGCGGACGGGGATGCTTCCAATCTGACCGAACAGCAAAAACAGGCCATTGCCGGAGCAGCACTGGCGGCGCAAGATGATCCATTGGAAGGGGGTCGGGATGACAATGACAGCGGCGATGATCGTTAAAACGCAGGGCGTAGACCCTACCGATTATCCCCAGGTCGGGTGAAATTTCCCTGCCGGTGACAGGGTGAAAATCTCGTAGCCATCTGCGGTTACCCCGATGGAATGCTCAAACTGGGCAGACAGGGATTTGTCCTTGGTAACGGCGGTCCAGTCATCGGCCAGAACCTTGGTTTCCGGACGGCCAAGGTTGATCATTGGCTCGATGGTAAAGAACATACCTTCTTCCAGCACCGGCCCGCTGCCCCAACGGCCATAATGCAGCACGTTCGGGGGTGAATGGAACACCCGCCCAAGCCCGTGACCGCAAAAGTCCCGCACCACAGAACAGCGCTTGGATTCCGCATATCGCTGAATCGCGGCACCGATGTCGCCAAAGGTGTTGCCCGGTTTTACCTGATCTATCCCGATCATCAGCGCATCATGGGTCACCTGAATCAGGCGCTCTGCCTTGCGGGACAGCTTGCCCGCCACATACATGCGTGAATTGTCCCCGAACCAGCCGTCCAGAATACAGGTCACATCAATATTCAGAATATCGCCGTCGCGCAATTTTTTGTCCGGCGAGGGGATGCCGTGGCAAACCACGTGGTTGATCGAAATACAGCTGGATTTCGGATAGCCCTTATAGCCCAGCGTTGCCGGAACCGACCCGGCCTTGACCATGTAATCATGGCACAGCTGATCCAGCTCTTCGGTGGAAACCCCCACTTGCACATGTTCACCGATCATATCCAGCACCTCTGCCGCCAGACGGCCGGCTTTGCGCATGCCCTCGAATTCCTCGGGGGTGTGGATGGTGATACCGTCTTTGTTCAGGCGGGGCGGGTGCTGGTTATCCATCTGGAAAGCTCCGGGGCAATGTGGGACTAAGGGTTCAATAATCCCAATTGACGCCAAAGGCCAGTAGGGGCGTTAAATTTGTTGCCGGCTGTCCACCGGCAAGGCAGGCCCGAGGGTGATTTCTGTGGTGGACAAATCGGCGCGATAGCACAGCATTTCCACGCCGTTTGCGCGGGCCTTTTCAAAGGCGCGGGCATAGGTCGGATCATAATCGGCGGCCAGTTTCAGGCGACCGCAATCGTCGCGCTGCACCAGATACAGCATGATGGCACGATGCCCCTGTGCCACCATATCGGTCAGCTCTGCCAGATGTTTGGCCCCGCGTGCGGTGACGCTGTCGGGGAATTCTGCCCAGTCGCCGCTGCGGCGGAAATGCACGTTCTTGACCTCTACATAGGCATCGGGCAGGCCGCCGCCCGAGGCCAGAAAATCAATGCGGCTGGACTTGCCGTATTTGACCTCGGCGCGGATATTTTCATAGGCGGCAAGCTCGGGGATCCGGCCCGCGTGCAGGGCCTCGCCGATCACTTTGTTCGGCACGGATGTATCCACCCCCGCCAAATGCCCGTCAGGCAGTTCTACCAGTTTCCAGCTATAGCGCAGTTTGCGATTGGGGTTGTCGTTGGGTTCCAGCCAGATACGTTCGCCCGGCTCCTTTAGCCCCAGCATGCCGCCCGGATTGGCACAATGGGCGGTAATTTCGCGCCCGTCTTCCAGCACCGCATCGGCCAGAAAACGTTTGTAGCGGCACAGCAGTCGGGCGGGGATTAGGGGTTGTGAAAATTTCATAGAGTGACAGTATGTTTGTAACAACAAAAGGACAAGACTCATGGCCAATCCAACTGCTGCAATGCTCGTTATCGGGGATGAAATCCTGTCTGGCCGTACACAGGATGCCAACACCCACCATCTGGCACAGGAGCTGACCAAAACCGGCATCGATCTGCGCGAAGTGCGTGTGGTGCCCGATGTGCAATCGGAAATCGTTGACGCCGTAAACGCGCTGCGCCGCAAATATACCCATGTGTTTACCAGCGGCGGCATTGGCCCGACCCATGACGACATTACCGCAGACAGCATCGCCGCCGCTTTCGGTGTGCCGATTGGCGTGCGCGCGGATGCACGGGATTTGCTGGCCTCCAATTACGCCGGCGGCACGGCGGACCTGACCGAGGCCCGCCTGCGCATGGCGCGTATTCCCGAAGGGGCCAGGCTGATCGTCAATGCGATTTCCAAAGCACCGGGTTTCAGCATGGAAAACGTGCATGTGATGGCCGGTGTTCCTGCTATTTTCGTGGTGATGCTGGAATCGCTGTTGCCGGATCTGACCCACGGTCAGCCGGTGTTGTCGCGCACAATCCGGCTCGATGTTCCCGAAAGTCAGGTGGCCGAAACACTGGCGGATATTGCACAGGCCTTTCCGGACCTGTCGATCGGGTCCTACCCCTTTAGCATGTACGGAAAATACGGCACCAATATTGTTGTGCGGGGCACGGATAAAGCCCTTGTCGATGATGCGGCAATGGCGGTGAATGTGGCCTTTGACGAGGCCGTAAATGTCGATTGATCCACTGGCCCTGTTTGCCGCCATAGATGGCACCTGGCCTGCTTTTGCCACCCATGAAAAAGGTATCTGGACCCTGCGCGAAGGGCGCGGGGCCGGACAACGGGTTTCGGCGGCTTCGACCGAACAGGCAGCGACGAAACAGGATGTGGAACAGGCCGCAGAGGCGATGCGCGCCATGGGGCAAAAGCCGCTTTTTATTGTGCGCGGCGCACAGGCGCAACTGGATGAATTGCTGGCCGGTATGGGATATCGGGTGAAAGATCCGGTAGATGTGCTGATGGCGCGCAGTGCCGATCTGGCCCATTACAGCCAACCGGATATGAAGGTGATTTTTGCCCCCGAACCGATGCCGATACAGGCGGAAATCTGGGAGGCCGGCGGGATCAATGCGGCGCGCCTTGATGTGATGCGCCATGCAAAGGGGCCGAAAACCTGCCTGCTCGGGCGCCATGAAAACCATCCGGTTGCGGCCGGTTTTCTGGCCTGTCACAACAATATCGCCATGGTCCACGCGGTCGAGGTTCTGCCCGCTGCCCGCCGTCAGGGGGTGGCAAAGGCCATGATGCAGGGTGCCGCCTGGTGGGCGCAACAACAGGGGGCCGACTGGTTCGGCTGCCTGACCGTAAGCGAAAACTTACCGGCGCAGCGGCTTTATCGCAAAATGGGCATGGAAACGGCGACGCAGTACCACTATCGTGTAGCTGACTAAGACCAGAGGTTCCCCATGTCCGACAAAGCCCCCACCGCGCTTGATTTGCCCCCCGTTGATCCTTTGCCGGAGGCAACGCAGAAATATTTCGACCTGTGTAAGGAAAAAATCGGCTTTGTGCCGAATGTGTTGCGCTCTTATGCCCATAACATCGACAAGCTGAATGCTTTTACCGCCATGTATAACGATCTGATGCTGGGCGATAGCGGGCTGAGCAAACTGGAGCGCGAGATGATCGCGGTTGTGGTTTCCTCGGTCAACAAGTGTTTTTATTGCCTGACCGCCCATGGCGCGGCGGTGCGCCAGTTGTCCGGCAATCCGGAGCTGGGCGAAATGCTGGTGATGAATTACCGCGTAGCCCCCCTGTCGCCGCGCGAAAAGGCGATGCTGGAATTTGCCGAGCTTATGACCGAAGCCAGCCACCGCATAGAGGAATCCGATCGCCAGAAACTGCGCGATGCGGGCTTCACGGATGCGGATATCTGGGATATTGCGGCTGTGGCCGGTTTCTTTAACATGTCCAACCGGATTTCTTCGGCGACAGACAAACGCCCGAATTCGGAATACCATTCCATGTACCGATGAAAATACGACTGCTTTTACCCTTGCTAATGATGGTCGGCTTGCCTGCACAGGCCGAATTTGTGTTGCAATTGCCGCTTGGGGCCAAGGAAACCTATTCGCGTCTGGAACCCGCTTTGCCGCCTGTTGTTGCGGTGAAACCCTATGGCGAGAACGGATTGGAAACCGTGCCCGCACCGGCGCATATTCGCCGCTCGGTCTGGGCCTTTGGCGGGGAGCAAACCCTGGCAGAGGTGCAAAACAGTATTCTGGAGCAGCTTGAAAGTTCGGATTACGAAATCCTGTTTTTTTGCCAGACCGAAC
>JALWOO010000537.1 GCA_027083485.1 Amylibacter sp.
CTCTTCTGTCTTGGCGAAAAACTTGCTCATATCGACCCTTGGCTTACGTGCAATCTATCTGGCACACTCTTGCGATCAGGTATAAGGGTTCTGGAAAAATATTCAATGCAAACAGATAGTGTGTGCGGCCCCTGCGCAGCTTTTCTTGCCTGTATTACAGATGGATAACAAAGCTTTCGCGCAAGCGGACCTCCGGCCGTGAGAAAAATGCCGCCTTTGACGGGCACCAACCTACCCCCGGTCAGATGTTCGCATTGCACCCCTTCAAAAACCGAAGACCTTACTTCCGGCTTTTCTTTTTGGCTGATTTGGCGCTTTTCTCTTGCGCGGCAGCGGCCTCAAGCGCCCGACGGGCCTTGTTCTTTTTGCTGTTGGCCTTGCCTTTGGGCGTTGGGACCGCCGGATTTTTAGGGCCGGTCTTCTTGGGTTTCTTCTTGCGCGGCTCAGGCGCATCATTCCAGTCAATCGGCGCGTTGCGTTTTTCACCACGGGTACCGGAACGGTTTTCCTTGCGCCCCTCTTTGCGGTATTCCGGTTTGCCACGGGCCGGTTTGCGGTCGCGTTGACGGTCCGAAAAACTTGGCCGCGGGGATTTTGCTGCCGCCGGTGGTTTGTCAAGCCGGGTCACAACCCCGCCCTCCAGCCGCATTTTCTGGCCGATGGTGGTCAGGAAATCCGCCACACAGGCCTTGCGCAATTCAAAATAGGATTCATTTTCCGCAACCCGAATGGCTCCGATATCGTCTTTTTCAACACCACCCGCCTTGCACAGCATTGGCAAAATCCGGCGCGGCTCGGCGCGTTCCTTGCGCCCGCCGGAAACCGAAAACCAGACACTTGGCCCGAAATTGCCACGCGGCCGCGCCGCCGGTGCTGCCTTGGGGGCCGAGAGTTCCTCCGGTGCGGAGTGTTTTTCCGTGTACAGACGCAAATAGGCAGCGGCGATTTGTTCGGGCGTGAAGTTTTCCATCAAGGTTGCCACGGCAGCGGTTTCGGTCTCTGCGACCGGCTGCTGCCATGTGGCATCTTGCAAAATCCGCTCCTGATCGCGGCTGCGAACCTCGCTTGCGGAAGGGGCATCACACCATTCGGCCTGAACCTTGGCGCTATGCA
>JALWOO010000538.1 GCA_027083485.1 Amylibacter sp.
GACGATGAAAGCAGGGAAATCCTCGGAAACAGAGGCGGTTTTTCCGAGCCTCTCGCACAGGGCTTCTACGGTTTTAAAGGTTTCTTCGTCCGTGGCAATTCCGCGGATCAGCTCGACCAGTTTCATTACCGGCACCGGCTTCATAAAATGCATCCCCATGAAGCGTTCCGGACGATCCGTGCGCGAGGCAAGGCGGGTGATGCTGATAGCAGAGGTCGTGGAGGTCAGGATCGTATGCGCCGCCAGATGCGGCACCAGCGCCTTGAAAATTTCTCCTTTCACGGCTTCGTCTTCGGTGGCGGCTTCGATGATCAGATCAACGCGGGCCACATCGGTCAGCTTCTCCGCAAGGGTCAATTTTCCAAGGGTCGCATCCTTGTCCCCTGTTTTTTGCCGCTCCAGACTGGCGGCAATATTTTTAGGCGCATTCGCAAGGGCGTCCGGGTTGTTGTCATACAGGATCACATCAAATCCGGCGCTGGCAAATACCTGCGCAATGCCGGTTCCCATATGGCCCGCCCCGATCACACCGATTGTATTGATTTCCATGATTTGTCCTCACTAGAGTTAGGCGCAGAATACACGGGTTTTTGATCGGCGCAACATGACAAGGATCATGGAAACAAAACCTTGTGGCGGGCATAGATGCATAAAACGGAATATTATTCACAAGGAACACCACATGCGCGTTCAACCCAAAGAGATCAAACAATACCCGTGGTTCATCCGCCTGTTTTTCGCCAAGCAGAAACATACCTATGGCGAAGTGCTGTTGCCCGGTATGTTGTGGGGGCGTTCAAAGTGGGTGTTTGCCTCGGTCGCACTGCTGTACGGGGCACTGAACCGGAAATCCTCGCCACTGAATGGCGTGTTGCGCTCCATGGTGACGGTGCGGGTGTCACAGATTAACCACTGCGAATTTTGTGTGGATATCAACGGGGCCACCTTGCAAAAACGCGGGGCCAGTCCGGAAAAAATGGTGGCCCTGCGCGATTGGCGCAACAGTGACCAGTTCAGCGATCTGGAACGGGCGGTGCTGGATTACACAGAGGCAGTGACCTATACGGATGGCCAGATCACCGAACCGATGATGGAAGCCCTGCGCCAGCATTTTGACGAAGACGGGATTGTGGAGCTGACCGGAATGATTGCCTTTCAAAACCTGTCGAGCAAATTCAATGCGGCGCTGGATGTCCCTCCGCAAGGGTTTTGTGAGCTGCCGAACCTGAAAACTGATTAGCGGTGTGCGGAGTACCGCACACCCTACAATTTAGCCCATCGCACTTGCAAAGATATTGCCGCTGGTGACCACATGCAGCCCGCCATCAATCGGAACAATTTCGCCGGTAACATAGGCCCCTGCCTTGGAACACAGGAAGATGGTCGCTCCCTGCGCATCTGAAGGCGCGCCAATCCGGCCCAGCGGCACGTCCTTGCCCACGGCCTCTGCCTGCTCGTCGCTGGCGGTGGCAAAGGCGGTCATGTTGGATTGAAACGGTCCGGGGGCCAATGCGTTGACGGTGACGTGGTGGCTGGCCAGCTCCTTGGCCAGAATTTCGGTCAGGTGATGCACAGCGGCCTTGCTGGCGGCATAGGAATAAGCCCCGTCCCCCATCGGGCGTTTGCCCATGACCGACCCCAGATTAACGATCCGTGCCGGATCCGACGCATTGCCGGATTTCATCAGCAACGGCAGCAGGCTCTGGCTCAGGTGAAACAGACCGGCCACATTCACATTCATCACCTTTTCCCAAGCCTTGAACGGAAACTTCCCAAGCGGCGTGCCCCAGGTAATGCCGGCATTGTTCACCAGAATATTCAGGCTGTCCGTGCGTTTGGAAACTTCTGAAACGATACCCTCGACACCTGCTTCACTACCGACATCCCCGACAAAGGCCTCGGCCGATCCGGGCAAACCCGCTGCGTTGATTTCTGCGGCCATGGCTTCGACCACCTCGCCCTTGCGCGAGCAGATCAATACCCTTGCGCCGGCCCCTGCCAGCCCTTTGGCGATCATGGCACCGATACCGGTGCCCCCGCCCGTGACCAATGCAGTTTTGCCTTGTAGGCCAAATAATTCGTTCAGCATTTTTCTTCCCCGTTGTTACACAGCGTTACACGCCCGTTTGATTGACATGATAGGAGGAAGCGGCTTTGCTTTCCCAGAGTTTTTTGCGCAAAGGGGATGCCATGACCGAATTACCTAACGAGACTTTCGCCGTAATCCAGAAACTGGACGGGTATTCCGGCCTGCAAGAAGGGCCGGAAATCGCCGATGCGTCCGAGTATCTGGAAGATGGCCTATTGCCCATGCCTCAACCGGCGGCGGGGCAGGTGTTGATCCGGTTGCGGATGGCATCGGTGAACCCGTCGGATTTGCACTTCATCAAAGGCGAATATGGCCAGCCCCGCATCAAGGGTATGGCAGCAGGGTTTGAGGGCTGCGGTGATGTGGTTGCCTGTGGTGCCGGTGCCGAAGGATTAGAGGGCAAACGGGTTGCCTTTGTTTGCGGGGCGGCAGGGGCGTGGTCGGAATATCTGATTGCGGATGCGAAAATGTGTGTGCCTTTGCATCCGGCGGTTTCAGATGTGGACGGCGCGGCGCAGATCGTCAACCCGATGACCGCAATGGCGATGGTGGATATTGCCGCGCAGGCCGGTGATGCGCTGGTGATTTCAGCCGCGACCAGCCAGCTTGGCAAGCTGATGATCGGGCTGGCCAAGGACAAAGGCCTGAACACGATTGCGCTGGTGCGTCGGGCAGAAACCATTGAACCGCTCAAAGCCCTTGGCGCGACCGAGGTTCTGGACGTGACAGCCCCCGATTTCGCGGATCAGTTTGCCAAGGCTAGCCGCACGTTGAAGCCACGGGTGTTTTTGGATGCGGTGACGGATGCGATTTCGGAAAAGGTTTTTACCCTGATGCCCAATAATGCCCGCTGGATCACCTATGGCAAGCTTAGCCCCGAATTATTCCCGATGACCCAGATGGGCCAGTTGATTTTTCAGGGCAAGCAGATCGAAGGTTTCTGGCTCACCCGCTGGATGGGCCAAACCCCGCCTGAGGATGTGGCCCGACTGGCCGGCGAGGTGCAAAAACGTTTTGCCAGCGGGGCGTGGAAAACAGATGTGTCGGTGGAACTGCCCCTGCGTGAAGTGGTCAGCGGGTTGGCCGCGGCAACCCACCGCAAAGATGGCAAGGTTATGATTGTGCCGTAGCCATAACATCCGCCGCAATCCGCAATTCCCGCAAGGGGCGCACGATGTCGATGGAGTCCTGATAAATCCGGTGGGCCTTATAGGCATCCAGCGCCGCCTGATCGTCAAATTCGCCGTAAACCACGATATCCACGTCATCGGACAAGGCATCGGTGTGCAGGTTTTCGCTGATCTCGACTTTCCCGCGTACGGGAATAGAACAGAGTAAACGCAAGCCGTCCAGAACGGTTTGCAAATCGGCTTTGTCTTTGACGCTAAAGAAAACGATATGGCGGATCATGGCATGCCTTTCGGACCGGTTTCGGGGGGTATTTAGGCGCGCTTGGCGGGATTGTCCATGCGGCTTGCCTCTTGCGGCCATAAATGGCTGGAAATCCGGACGGAGTCCGGCAATAACAGGCGCAACCCAGATTTTCCGAAAGGCAAGCCGATGATCCCTTATCGTTCCAGAACCTCTACCCATGGCCGCAATATGGCGGGTGCGCGTGCTTTGTGGCGCGCAACCGGCGTGCAGGACGGTGATTTCGGCAAGCCGATTATTGCGATTGTGAATTCTTTTACCCAGTTTGTGCCGGGACATGTGCATCTGAAAGATCTGGGCCAGCTGGTTGCCAAGGAGGTCGAGGCCGCAGGCGGGATTGCCAAGGAATTCAACACCATTGCCATTGATGACGGCATTGCCATGGGCCATGACGGCATGCTGTATTCCCTGCCCTCGCGCGAGGTGATCGCCGATAGTGTGGAATATATGGTCAACGGCCATTGCGCCGATGCGATGGTGTGCATTTCCAACTGTGACAAGATCACACCGGGCATGTTGATGGCAGCAATGCGGCTGGATATTCCGGTGGTGTTTGTCTCCGGTGGTCCGATGGAGGCCGGCAAGGTTAACATTGATGGCGAATTGAAATCCGTTGACTTGGTCGATGCGATGGTTGAAGCCGCCAATCCGGACCGCTCCGATGCCGATGTTCAGGCCTTTGAAGAGGGTGCTTGCCCGACCTGCGGGTCTTGCTCCGGCATGTTCACCGCCAATTCGATGAACTGTCTGGCCGAGGCTCTGGGCCTTGCGCTACCGGGGAACGGCTCCATTCTGGCCACCCACGCGGACCGCGAAAAGCTGTTCAAAGAGGCGGGGCGCAAGATCGTCGAGTTGACCAAGGACTACTACGAAAACGGCAACAAAACTGTTTCCGCGCGGGGTATCGCCACCAAAGCCGCCTTTGAAAATGCGATGACGCTGGATATCGTGATGGGCGGGTCCACCAACACAATTCTGCACCTGCTGGCGATTGCCTATGAGGCCGAGGTGGATTTCAAAGTAGAAGACATCGACCGCCTGAGCCGCGTCACTCCTTGCCTTTGCAAAGTCGCGCCAGCGGTGGCGAATGTCCACATGGAAGACGTGCATCGCGCCGGTGGGATTTTCGGCATTCTAGGCGAAATTGATCGAGCCGGTTTGCTGGATACAACCGTGCCGACCATCCATTCCGCGACCATGGCCGAAGCGTTGAAAAAATGGGATGTGACCGTCACCAATGATCAGGATGTACACGAGATGTACATGGCGGCCCCCGGTGGTGTACGC
>JALWOO010000539.1 GCA_027083485.1 Amylibacter sp.
ATCCGGATTTATCGCCTTGATTGCCGTGGCCACACCGCTCATCAACCCACCGCCGCCGATGGAGACAATAACCGCTTCCAGACCGGCAACATCCGCCATCATCTCAAGCCCGACACCCGCCGCCCCGAGAAGCGTGTTTTCGCCCTCGAAGGGATGCACAAAAATCCGGCCTTCTTCCTGTTCAAGCCGGTCCGCTTCGGCAAAGGCTTCTTGCGCTGTGTCCTTGAACACGATCTCCGCCCCGAGCGCGCGCACCTGTTCAACCCGAAACGGATTGGCAGAGGCAATCAACACCAGCTTGGCCGAAATCTCCGCCTGCTTTGCCGCCCAGGCCGCCGCAATCGCGTGGTTTCCCGCACTCACAGCCGTAATCCCGCGCTTTTTGTCCGCCTCCGGAATGGCGGCTATACAGGACAAGGCCCCGCGCGCCTTGAATGACCCCGTATGCTGAAGCATCTCCAGCTTCAGGAATATGTCCGCCCCCTGCAAGGCCTTGCCCAATGCCGGCGATGCACAGCGCAGGCTTGGCGTGCGAATAACGTCCCCCGCCAAAGCCCGATGCCGCGCCTGCATGGCTGCCAAATCCGGATAATCCATTAATCGCCCCTGTATTTCGAATTCGTCTTAAATATCCCCGCCGGAGGCTCCCGAACTGTCCGCCCTTACCGGCCTGTCAAAGGAAATCCATACCGCGCTGCAATCGTTGCGCCACTTCAAAGGCATGATAGGTCAAAATCCCGTCACAACCGGCCCGTTTGAACGACAACAAAGCCTCGGTCAGAACCTTTTCCCGATCAATCCAGCCATTTTGCGCAGCGGCCTCGATCATCGCGTATTCGCCGGACACCTGATAGGCAAATGTCGGCACATGGAAACGGTCCTTCACCTGCCGGCAAACATCCAGATAGGGCATGCCCGGCTTGACCATCACCATATCGGCCCCTTCATCCAGATCACGCGCCACCATGCGCAGGGCTTCGTCCCCGTTGGCCGCATCAATCTGATAGGTCTTCTTGTCGCCCTTCAACGCGCCGGAAGCCCCGACCGCATCGCGAAACGGCCCGTAAAAGGCCGAAGCGAATTTCGCCGAATAGGACATGATCGCCACATCG
>JALWOO010000540.1 GCA_027083485.1 Amylibacter sp.
GGACCACCAAGTATAGATTTTTCCGTCGGGAATATCCTTGCGCGTGATATCAACCCAGTTCCCCGCATTCCGGGTTTCGGCAAGGGCGGCAACCTCGATCGGGGTGTGGGACACCACCTTGAGCAGCTTTTTGTGGTCCCAAACGTCGTCTTCCAGCGGCGCGATATTCAGATCCCCCACCATCACCGATTTTTGCGGCAGATCGCCTGCAAACCAATCGCGCATTTCGGCCAGAAAATCGAGCTTGTGGCCAAATTTTTCATTCACTGTCCGATCTGCCACATCCCCGCCAGCCGGCACATAAAAGTTGTGAATGGTCAGCCCGTTTTCCAGCTTGCCCGCCACATGGCGGGCATCCCCCTTGTTGCAAAAATCTCGATGTCCTGCATCCTGCATCGGCAGGCGAGACAGGATCATCACCCCGTTATAGCCCTTTTGCCCGCGCATCGCCGTGTATTTATAGCCCAGATCGGCAAAACCCTGTGTCGGGATCAGTTCGGTCGGGGATTTGCATTCTTGCAGGCACAAGACATCGGGCTGTTCTTCGGCCAGAAGCTTCAGAACAAGCGGTTCGCGCAGGCGCACAGAGTTGATATTCCAGGTGCAGATGGTGACGGGCATGGGCTGGGCTTTCTTGAAGGGAAATCTATGAAAGGAAACCCGCGTTTAAGGGTCCAGACGAACCGCCCCGAGCGATGCATTCCCCACCAGAGAGGCATAGGCCTTGAGCGCACGGCTGACCTTGCGTTTGCGGGGTTTGGCCGGCTGCCAGGCGTCTTTGCCCTTGGCCTCCATCGCGGCGCGACGTGTGGCCAGTTCTTCTTCGCTGACCCGCAGGTTCATGGTACGGTTCGGAATGTCGATATCGATCATGTCACCTTCGACGATCAACCCGATGTTGCCACCCTCTGCGGCCTCTGGCGAAATATGGCCGATGGACAGGCCGGAGGTGCCGCCGGAAAAACGCCCGTCGGTGATCAGGGCACAGGCTTTGCCCAGACGCATGGATTTCAGATAGGAGGTCGGGTAGAGCATTTCCTGCATTCCCGGCCCGCCACGCGGACCTTCATAGCGGATGACCACAACATCGCCTTCCTTGACCTCTTTGTTC
>JALWOO010000541.1:0-541 GCA_027083485.1 Amylibacter sp.
AACCAGAAGCATCGATATAGTCAACACCCACAATACCCGGGCCATCGCTTATAAAACTAACGGTTACATCTTGGGTATTGACTAAAGGCGTGTCATTTGGTGGAGGCAAAGACTTAACCAGACTGATTCTGAAAGTTCCTGCTGTGCTTGGTTCTTGCATTGAATTAATTATTGACAGTTTGAGACTAGCATCAGTGTCATCATCGATGTTGACTAAATTGATATCTTCAACTGCTAGATTGTTATAATTGCTGTCAGTACTGGATACAGTAGTGTTGATAGAGTAATTGATATCACCTTCCATAATATTATCATCAATACCGAATACAGTCCGAGGTTGCGGTGTATCCCAGTTTGCGGGTGTAAAAACCATGGTTGTTGTATTAAGTGAGCCTTGACTGGTATCGCTACTGCTGGCATTAACTAAAACATCATCGCTTGGTTGACTCAAAAGGACATAAAAAAGAATAACCGATAGAGTTCCATCTTCACTGGTTTGACTGTCATTTGCACTCACTTGAATCCGTGCAGGATTTAAAGC
>JALWOO010000541.1:551-1111 GCA_027083485.1 Amylibacter sp.
GTACATCACCATCAATATCAACTGTGACTGTTGTATTTGTTCCTGCCAAATCATTATCGCCAATGGAAGCACCTGCTAAATGTAGATTGCCAATTGCGGCATTGGTAAAGGTCACCGCTTTTTCATTGCTGTGAAAGTCCATGCCATTATAATTGGTAAAGTCAATAACATGAGGAAACCCAAGGCCGTACCATTTTATTAATTGTCCGCTGGATTGATTGTCGTAAGTATTAAAATCTAAATTGATATTATCATCTGCTAAGGTAGAAGTGGGATTGATTTGAATATTCCAGTTGCCTGCAGGAGTCTGCATAATATTGTTTTTGATTGTGAAATTTGAAGGGTTGTTTCCGCCAAGTTTTTTGGTTACGATGCTTGTGGCATTGGTATTAAATGTATTGTGTAATACATCCCAATTGGAACTAGAATTAACGGCAAACAATCCTTTGTTGGTCGAAAAAAAGTTATTGGCAATTAAACCTCGATTATTCAATTCACCATTGGCATTGTCCAAATAAACACCAATGACGCTACCTGCCCCTCTAAATTTATTATTTTGT
>JALWOO010000542.1 GCA_027083485.1 Amylibacter sp.
TTTGTGTTTCAGCCCGAAATGGTAAATGTTGTTGCCGTCAAACACAGCGGTTTTATCGGACAGGCGCAAATCGCGCATGAAGCCCTGTTTGTCCGCAGACAGCAGCAGATACCCGCGCGGTTTCTTGTGGCGGGACAGCAGCCATAATGCAACAAGGACAAGTACCGCAGTACCGGCACCATAGGCGGGGATGCCGCTTGCCAGCCAAGCCAGCAGGCCGATGCTCAGGCTGGCCAGCACAATACGAATGACGGATATCAGGCGTTTGCCAAGCGGTTCGGTCAGTTTGTCGCCAAGCGTTTCGGGCTGTTTGGTTTTGCGCGCCATAATGCATCCATAGAAAGAGAAAAATTGAGGTCCGATTACACACTATGGTTGCGGCGGTTCAAGGGGATTTTTCCGCACAATACCCAAGCCAGCCGCAAATCCCCCTCGCGCCCGCCGTTTCAATCCGCTAATAAATCCCCATGCCAAAGATAGAATCGCTGTTTGCGACCCGCCTGTATCGTGCCGTCCTTTCCGAGATGGGAGAGGCCCCCACGCCCGCCGACCTGGAAGCCGCCTGCCTGTCCATCGCCAGCGATGACGACGCCGGGATGCAATGGAGCGAGGAGAACGACTATCCCGGCTACACCAGCTATGCTTCGCTGGATGATCTGCCCTGGCGCTTTCCGATTTTTGCCGAACTGGTAGAGGTGCTGGACAAACACGTGGCCGCCTTTGTCGAGGATCTGGAATTCGATCTGATGGGCAAGGAAATAAAGCTGGACAACATCTGGATCAACATCCTGCCCGAAGGCGGCACCCATGCGTCGCACATCCACCCCCACAGCGTGATCAGCGGCACAACCTATGTCAAAATGCGGGACGGGGCCAGCGCGCTGAAGATCGAAGACCCGCGCTCTGCCCGTATGATGGCCGCCCCGACACGGCGTGCAGACGCGCGCCGCGAATTGCGCCCGTTCATCTATGTGCAGCCGGAACCGGGCGATGTCCTGCTCTGGGAAAGCTGGCTGCGCCACGAAGTGCCGCTGAACATGGCCGACGAGGAACGCATCAGCGTGAGTTTTAATTACGCCTGGGTTTAGGGGGCCGCGCCCGACCCTGGGG
>JALWOO010000543.1 GCA_027083485.1 Amylibacter sp.
TGCGGGCGCTGGCAGTGATGGATTGCTCCGAGGCCGGAAATGAACCTGTTCGCATGGCCAATCCGGAGGTTTTGCACGCCTCTGTCAAAATGCGCGCACATTCCGAAGGGTCCCCCAATCTGCCGAATGTCTGGGCCAAAATCGAACGCCCCCGCGCGGTAACCGTGCGCTATCTGGATGAAAATGGCGAAGTGGTGGAGCGGGATTTTGTCGGGCTGTGGGCAACCTCGGTGCAACACCAGATCGACCATTTGAACGGCAAGATGTATTTTGACCACCTGAAACCGGTAAAGCGCAAGATGCTGCTGGCCAAGGCGGCAAAACTGGCCAAGCGGAAGGGCGGATAGATGCGGGTTATTTTCATGGGCACGCCGGATTTTTCGGTGCCGGTATTGCAAGCACTTGCCACGGAACATGAAATCGTTGCCGTATACTGCCAACCTCCCCGCCCTGCCGGTCGCGGCAAGAAAGAGCGGCCAACCGCTGTGCATCAAACGGCAAACAGGCTCGGCCTGCCGGTGCGCCATCCGCTGAATTTCAAAGACGCCGAAACCCGCGCCGAATTTTCCGCGCTCAAGGCCGATGTCGCCGTGGTCGTGGCCTATGGGTTGATCCTGCCGCAAGCGGTGCTGGATGCGCCCGCCAAGGGTTGCCTGAACATCCACGCCTCGCTGTTGCCGCGCTGGCGCGGGGCGGCTCCGATCCATCGGGCGATCATGGCGGGCGATGCCCGAACCGGCGTTTGTGTGATGCAAATGGAGGCCGGCCTTGATACCGGCCCGGTGCTGATGCGTCGGGAAACCGATATTACGCCCGAGGACACCACCGGCAGCCTGCATGACCGATTGTCCGACATGGGAGCCGCGTTAATTGTCGAATCCTTGGGGAAACTGGATCAACTTGTGCCGGAACCGCAATCCGAACAAGGCACCACCTATGCCAAGAAGATCGACAAAGCCGAAGCACAGGTGGACTGGGCCCGTCCCAACACTGAAGTAGACCGCCACATTCGCGGCCTGTCGCCCTTTCCCGGTGCCTGGAGCATGGTGGACGGGCAACGGATAAAACTGCTGATGAGCCGCAAAGCGGACGGTCAGGGTTCTGCGGGT
>JALWOO010000544.1 GCA_027083485.1 Amylibacter sp.
GGATGCGGCGGATATTGTGGTGCCAAGCCGGCAAGGGGCCGAACGGGCCATGCGGGCGGCGCTTGCGGATGCGGGGCTGTCAGTCGGGGACATCGGCTATATCAACGCCCATGGCACCGGCACCAGAGCCAACGACAAAACCGAAGCGGCGGCTATTGTGGATGTTTTCGGGGAAACACCACCGCCGGTTTCCGCAACCAAATCCATGCATGGCCATCTGATCGGGGCGACGGGGGCGGTGGAATTGCTGGCCTGTATCGCCGCCCTGCGTGACGGGATAATTGCCCCCACGGCCGGCTTTCAAACGCCGGATCCGGACTGCGGGCTGGATGTGGTCCCGAATGTCGCGCGGCGGGCCGAGGTCGGGGCAACCCTGTCCAATGCTTTTGCCTTTGGCGGCTTGAACGCGGTTTTGGCCTTGCGCAAAATCTGACGATCTTTTCTGATTGCCAAGGGGTGAAGTCGAGAAACTACCTGTGGTAGTGTTAAGGTTTTGTAGCACCCAAAAAACCAGCAACCAATATCTGGTTTAATTGGATGCTGAAGGATGGATTTACTTGCGAAAATTGCGGTAAATCTGGTGAAATTGCTTTAGATGAAGGGATGCTCTGCGAGCGTACAAGGCGCTTACCGGGGGAAGTCGGTGGGGTCCTGGACCCTGTGCAACATGTGAAAAACTTTGAAGCCAAAGGCATGAGACACGGGCCGAACCCAGGTTGACCGAGCATACGAGGGCCATTCAACAGGGGGCAGAACTTCCTGCCAAGCCACTCGCAAGACAGTTGGCTGGGTGATCTGTATTGGGATTCGGAAATGGAAGAATAATCAATGCATATACAACGGTATACTTAATTTTATTGAGAAAAATTTATAAACACTTGAAATAACTAAGTATTATTTGGTCACTTTTATTTGCTTCTTGTAAAGATACACCTAGGTTTAATGGCATGATCAAATTTGTTGTACTGTTAATAACCTGTTTTTCTGCAACCGCGGCCTTTGCCGACCACCCTGGCGTGGTGACCAAAGGGGAGCGGGTTTTCCGAAAATGTCGTTCCTGTCATGAGGTCGGAGAGGGGGCCAAATACAAGGTCGGGCCTGCGCTCAACGGCTTGCTTGGCCAAAAGGTCGGTGCCTTGTCTGGGGATAAGGCCTCCAAGGCATTGCGGCAGGCGGGTGAGCAGGGCATGGTCTGGGATGCGGACACGTTGGAGGTGTTTTTGAAGAGGCCGAAAAAGCTAATTCCAAATATTAATATGTCCTTTTCCGGCCTCAAAAGACACGAAGACCGCGGCAATGTGATTGCCTATTTTGCCAACCTTGGCCATGGCGAGGTTCCCGTGGCAAAGGATCCGGAAGTGCCTGCCGATGTTCTCGCGATTGAGGGGGATCTGGAATACGGAGAGTATCTGGCCGCGAGTTGCACGGCCTGCCATCAGGCGGATGGCTCGGAACAGGGGCTGCCCTCCATTGTGGGCTGGCCAACAAAAATATTCGTGACTGCAATGCATGCCTACAAAGTAAAGGTGCGCGAAAATCCGGTGATGCAGCAGCAAGCCGGGGCGCTGAATAACGAGGAGATCGCGGCACTTGCCGCCTATTTCGCCGCACTAAAATAGCGCGGCATTACACTAGGGAGAAAATACATGAAGCTTAACAGACGCATGTTTGTTGGGGCGGGGATGGCTGCGGCTGCATCGCTCTCGGCACCAATGGTGATGGGGGCAGCCCGCCCCCGGGTTGTCGTTATCGGCGGGGGCGCAGGCGGTGCCACGGCGGCGCGATATATTGCCAAAGGCAGCAAGGGCGCGATTGACGTTACTTTGGTCGAGCCGACCCGCACCTATTACACCTGTTTCTTTTCCAACCTGTACATCGGCGGGTTCCGCGATTTTGCGTCTATTGGCCATTCCTATGGCAAACTGGCAGCGGAATACGGGATCAACGTTGTGCATGATTGGGCAATCGGGGTTGATCGTGACGCCAAGACCGTGACATTGGCCGGTGGCTCCATGCTGCCCTATGACAAGCTGATCCTGTCACCGGGAATCGATTTTCGCAAAGGGGCGGTGCAGGGCTGGGATATCAGTTCGCAAAACAAAATGCCCCATGCCTATAAGGCCGGTTCGCAAACCCAGCTGCTCAAGGCGCAGATTGATGCGATGCCGCAAGGAGGCACCTATGCAATGATCGCCCCGCCCAATCCGTTCCGCTGTCCTCCTGGCCCGTATGAGCGGATTTCCATGGTGGCCCACACGTTGAAACAGAATAATCCGACGGCGAAAATCCTGATCATTGATCCCAAGCCGAAGTTTTCCAAACAGGCATTGTTCACAGAAGGCTGGGACAAGCATTACCCCGATATGATCGAAGTTATCGGGCCGGATTTTGGCGGCAAGGATGCCTCGGTTGATCCCGAAGCGATGACCGTGACCATTGACGGCGAGGTCACCAAGGTCGATGTGTGCAACGTTATTCCGGCCATGAAAGCGGGTAAAATCGCCGATATTGCAGGCGTCACCAATGACAAGGGCTGGGCCCCTGTGAATGCGCATGATATGTCTTCGAAAACCGATGAAAACGTTTATGTTCTGGGCGACAGCTCACAACAGGGGGATATGCCCAAATCCGGCTTCTCGGCAAATTCACAGGCGAAGGTCTGTGCCAATGCCGTACGCGGGGCGCTGACCGGCTCCAAAGTCTTTCCGGCCAGATTCTCCAACACATGTTGGTCGTTGATTGAAAATGATGATGGCATCAAGGTCGGGGCTTCTTATGAGGCAACCGACGAGAAGATCAAGAAAACCAGCGGGTTTATTTCACAAGTGGGCGAAGACGCAGGCACGCGCAAGGCCACTTATGAGGAATCCGTTGGTTGGTATAACGGGATTACCTCGGATATGTTTGGGTAACGGGTTTCGGTTTTTGGGGGCCGCGCCTAGGTTGAGCGGAATGCTCCTGATCCGGTGTGACATACTAAAGGGCAGCAGGGTGATCCTGTTGCCCTTTCAAACGACACTACCCATCGCTTTAATGGGACAATTGCCCTGACGAATTGCCGTGCATCGGGTCGGCCTTGGTTTGGCTGCCCGCAGCAGGTGTTTCGTATTTATGTATCCAGTCGACGACCGCCTTCAGGTCCGTGTTGTTGACCGAATAGATCACACGCCGGCCTTCACGCCGATGATCGACCAGACCAGCAGATTTCAGAACGTTCAGGATCTGCGACGTAGCGGGCTGGCTTAACTGAACGCGCCGGACAAGCTCGTTTACAGAGAGCGGCTCATCGTGCAAAAGATCAAGCACGCGTCGTCGATTGGGATCTGCAATAGCGCGAAACGGGTCTGTGTGTGGCATGGCTGACTCTGTTATATTTACATATTGCAATATGAACCTTTTTTCCGAAAGGTCAACAGTGATCGGCACATAACAGTTATGCGTTGCGGATAATCGCCGAGATACCTTGGTGTTAAACTGGAAAGTTTACAATGACTTGTCCGGTGCCGGAGCTGCCAAAATAGGGCGTTACAATCTCGCCCTTGCCTTGGTATGCGTCCCAGCCAAGCGCCCCGAGCAGCATCGCCGTATCCGCCATGGCGCATTCTCCAACGCATTTTACCGCATATTCCGGCAGCATGTCGGTGAACTCCTGCCAGCGCCCTGCCTGCCATAAATCCAGCACCCGCAAGTCCATTTGCCGGTTGAATTCGCCGTTCACCGCGTTCACGCCTGCCTGTGACTGGTGGTTGGGCCAAAACGCATGGCTGAGCGATCCGGACGCCAGCAAAGACACGCGCCGCTCCGATTTGGCAATCGCCTTGCCAATGGCCGCCCCGAACTGGCGGTTTTCTTCCATGCTGGCAAACTGGTTACAGGCCACGGGAATCACGCGGGCAAAACTGCCCTGATTGATGAAATACATCGGCAGCAAAGTGCCGTATTCCACCCCCAGATCCGGATGCGCATGGCCAATCGCGCGCTGGCCGCTGGCGCGCACTTCTTCAACGATCAGCTCGGACAACTCCGCATCGCCCTGATAATCATAGGCCAGATCGGACAGCATATGTGGCAATTCATGGCTGATAAAATTGCCTTGATGGCGCGGTTTTGCGTTCAGGTGAAACCCCTGATTGACGATCCAGTGGGTGTCCATCACCACAAAGGTATCCACCTTGGCCGCCTGTGTGGTGGCGCTCAGCTTGGAAAATCCTTCCAGCGCTGAATCGCGCAGACCTTTGAATTCGGGAATGGTGTGCGACATCCAGATGGTCGGCACATGGGTGATTTTGGCGGCGTGAACGAGTCCCATAGTCTATACTCCCAGTTTCGGAATGCGGTGATCCCCCAGCGCAAAACCGATATGTTTGGTTTCCATATAAAAATCAAAAGACCAGTCCCCCCCGTCACGGCCGATGCCGCTGGCCTTGGTGCCGCCAAAGGGGGTTGGTAAATGGCGCTGGTTTTCCGAATTGACCCAGACCATGCCGGCCTCGATCCGGTCGGAAAACCGCAGCGCGCGGGTCAGGTCGTTGGTCCAGATATAACCGGTTAGGCCGTATTGGGTTCCGTTAGCAATTTCAAGGGCCTCAGTTTCGTCCTTAAAGCGGATTGCGGTCAGGACCGGCCCGAAGATTTCCTCTTGGGCAACCCGCATGTCGGCTTTGGCATCGGTGAAAAGCGTTGGCCGCACGAAACACCCCGCGTCCCCCACACGCGTCCCGCCAGCCGCAATTACTGCCCCGTCCGCGCGGGCAATGTCGAAATAGCTGCATACTTTTTCAAGATGCACCGGAT
>JALWOO010000545.1:0-3612 GCA_027083485.1 Amylibacter sp.
CGCGCCCCTTCTACCTGTGCGCGAACCCATTCGGCTCCGGCACGGGTTTTCCCAGCCCCGCGCCCGCCCATCACAACCCAGGTGGTCCAATCGCCGTCAGGGGGCACCTGATGGGGCAGCGCCCAGAATTCAAACAGCCACGGCAAAGAGGCCAGCGCGTTTTCCCCCAGCCCTGCCAGAAATTCCGCAACCTCATCCGCGCTCACGGATGCGAGCAATTCTCCCAAGGATTTCCGCTCGCGCGGCGTCAAGGTCGAGCGCGCCGCCTTGCAGCACGCCTCTGATCGCATTGCGTTGTTTTCCAAGGTCTACCTCTTGTCTTGTCAGATTATTCAGCGCCTTCAAATATTCAGCACCAAAAACGGTGATTTCCTTCACCGCTTTTGCCGGTTCAGGGTGCTCTCCCAACCCTTCCTGCAATCTCAAAATCTGTTCTTTGAATTTAAAATAAATCTGGCGCGCCTGTTCCAGTTCCTGCACCGGATCAAACGCCCCACGGGAATCGTCAATAGTCATATATTTTCAGCACTCCGACGGTTTGACCGTCCGATAGACATGAAAAAACGACCCACGCCAATTCGGCCTGTGTCGTTTGCCCACTTCTTCCAGCTTGCCACAAGGTATACCTAAGGGCGTGCGCCTTGTCAATAAAAACAACGTTAAGGGAGTCTTACCCTCACGCGCGCACCCCGTTAAGATACTGTAATAGACTAGTTTTTCTTCTTCTTGGCATCCTTGCGCCGTTGTGCCTCGACCTTTCGCCAATTGGCAACATTGCGATTATGCTGCACCAGCGTTTCGGCAAATACATGTCCGCCAGTGCCGTCAGCCACAAAAAACAGGTTGTTTGACGCATTCGGATGCAAAGTCGCATGAATGGCTGCACGCCCCGGATTGGCGATCGGTGTCGGCGGAAGTCCCGGAATAACATAGGTGTTATAAGGCGTCTTTTTCACCAGTTCCGAACGGCGCAGACCGCGCCCCAGAACACCCTTGCCATCGGTCAGGCCATAGATCACCGCCGGATCGGTCTGCAACTTGATCCGCTTGTGCAAACGGTTGATAAACACCGCCGCCACCTCGCCCCGTTCAGAGGCAATACCGGTTTCCTTTTCCACAATAGACGCCAGAATCAACGCCTCTTGCGGCGTTTTCAAAGGCAGGCCCGCAGCACGGTTCTCCCATTCCTCCGCCAGTATACGCTTTTGTGCGGCAAACATCTTATCCAGAACTTCGGTGCGCAACGTGCCACGGCGCACCTCATAGGAATCCGGTGCCAGCATGCCCTCGGGCGGCACGTCCAGCACATCCCCCTCCAGAAAATCGGCCAGTTTCAGCCCCTCGACAATTTGCCAGCTCGTAACGCCCTCTGCAACCGTAACGCGATAATTGATCGGCACCCGTGTGGCCACCAATTCCTGATAGGCAGCAGGCATTTCCCCATTCGCCTTAAAGCGCAGCATTTCCTTCATGCCGCCGTTTTCCGCATCCCGTTCGGACAGGATCAGGCTCGCCCCGTTAATATTGATCCGGTAGGACGCCAGATAACGGTAGGTACTGCGCCCGCCTTTGGTGATGATGGCCAGAATCTCTTTCATCGTGGCACCGGGCGGAATTTCATAATTCCCGAATTTCAAATTCTGCGACTGTTTGGTGTATTTCGCCCCCAAACGCAAAATCATGGCATTTGTAATCGCGCCTTTTTCGGCGAGATCCTCTGAAACACCTTTGATATTCCCGCCGCGCGGCACTTCGATAAACACCGATTGGGTCAGCGGTCCGGGCTTGCTGAATTCGCTTTGCCCCCAATAAATCAACCCTGCCGCTGCGATCAGCAACAGGATCAGGAGGTTAACAAAATTCGCCGCAAAATGTTTTGCCATGGATTAGTTTTCCACCTTGCCCATTACCAACGACGCATTTGTGCCGCCAAATCCGAAGGAATTTGACAAAACCTTATCTATTTTGCGTTTGACCGGCTTGTTCGGGGCCAGATCAAGGTCAGTCTCAATATCCGGATTGTCCAGATTGATCGTTGGCGGCGCGATCTGGTCACGCAGCGCCAGAATACAGAAGATCGCCTCGACAGCCCCCGCAGCGCCCAGCAAATGGCCAATCGACGATTTGGTCGACGACATGGTAGCGTTTTTTGCGTGATCCCCAAGCAGGCGCGACACGGCCCCCAACTCGATGGTATCCGCCATGGTCGAAGTGCCGTGCGCGTTGATGTAATCAATGGCATCCGGCGTCAGGCCCGCCGATTTCAGAGCCGCTTGCATGGCCCGAAAACCGCCGTCCCCATCCGCAGAAGGCGCGGTAATGTGATAGGCATCGCCGGACATACCATAGCCCAGAACCTCGGCATAAATCTTGGCACCGCGCGCTTTGGCGTGTTCGTATTCTTCCAGCACCACAATCCCCGCACCTTCGCCCATGACGAACCCGTCGCGGTCCGCATCATAAGGGCGCGAAGCATGCGCAGGGTCATCGCGCCGT
This sequence comes from Amylibacter sp., assembly GCA_027083485.1. Lineage (GTDB taxonomy): Bacteria > Pseudomonadota > Alphaproteobacteria > Rhodobacterales > Rhodobacteraceae > Amylibacter. Next base: position 2,497 of record JALWOO010000545.1, read on the forward strand.
TTGGTGGACAGGGCCTTGCAGGCGTTAAAACCGGCAATACCGATTTCACAAATCGCGCTTTCGGCACCGCCGGCAATCATCACATCGGCCTCGTCCGCGCGGATGATCCGCGCCGCATCACCAATCGCATGCGCACCGGTGGAACAGGCGGTCACAACCGCGTGATTCGGTCCCTTGAACCCGTGGGCAATCGACACCTGACCGGAAACAAGGTTGATCAAGGCACCGGGAATAAAGAACGGCGACACCCGCCGCGGCCCACGGTCGCGCAGCGTAATCGCGGTTTCGGCAATGGATTGCAAACCGCCAATGCCCGAGCCGATCAGAACACCGGTGCGCAGGCGGCTTTCTTCGTCTTCGGGCTTCCAGTCCGCATCACGCACAGCCATTTCCGCCGCCGCAATGCCGAACAGGATGAAATCATCCACCTTGCGCTGTTCCTTGCGCGACATCCAGTCATCCGGATTGAATGTGCCGTCGGACCCGTCCCCCAAAGGCACTTCGCAGGCGTAATTGGTGGCCAGATGCTCGGCATCGAACTTTGTGATTGTCCCTCCGGCAGAGCGCCCTTCGAGCAACCGTTTCCACGATTCTTCGGCACCACATGCCAGCGGCGAAACCATTCCAAGCCCAGTAACTACGACACGACGCATTGCGCACCCCTTATTCAAAGAATTCAGTCAGACATTCCTTTACAGGGTGTCAGCCCGCGCGGCAAGTAAAGCGCGGTTTTTTCGCCCGCAATGGCCGTGCCCCGCCACAAAGGCGGGTGTTATTTCTTGGGTTTGGCGGATTTTGTGTTCTTTTTGATCACCCCGTCCTTTTTAGGCTCCGGCGTCAGCGCGAATTTGATCCAGTCCTGATTGTCCTTGATTTTGGCGGCACATTCCTTTTGATAGCCCGCATTTATTTTTACCAGCTTGGCCATGCTGCGCCCCACATCACCGGCAATGCCGCGATATTGCACAGCATCCTGGGAGAGCGAAAAAAACATGGCATTTTGCGCGGTCCCGCTTAAAGACGGCACCTTTGCAAAGGCCATAAAGGCCTTGTTCAGCAAATCGCCGTATTTGAACATCACTTCGGCAATCTTGACGTTTTGGGCCAGTTTCGGGC
>JALWOO010000545.1:3622-4792 GCA_027083485.1 Amylibacter sp.
CCTTTAATGTAGCGGCCATGGCAGTCAGGTTTTTGTCGAATTTCTTCAGCTCAGCCACGTAATTATTACGGGCTTTTTCAAATTGCGGGCTGTCGCTGCCGTATTTTTCCTGAACCTTGGCCCATTCCACCCACAAAGGCAGGCTGTTGCATTTGGGCCATTCGAGCTTGGCTTTTTCGGCCGCCTTGCAGTTTTTCAGGATCTGGCGCAGGCCGTTTGTGGCGTCGTCCATGGTTTTATTGCTGAAAAATTTCAGATCATCCCAGGTCAGCGATTCAGGGTCTTTTTTCGACAACTTATCTGCATAATCCGACAATTTTTTAACGGTTTTGGCTTTGTCCACAATGCCTTTGCCATCCAGCAACAGCTTCAATACTTTAATCCAGTCCATTTTCTATCCTTTCGCGTTTTAATGCCGCTCAGGTTACAGATCCGGATTATTGCAAAGAATGATTTTTGGCACAGTCGGGGAAATTCGCCGAAAAAACGAAAAAACGCAGCCCGAAGGCCGCGTTTTCCAAATTCGGTATTCTTGTAGATGCTTAAGAAGCGTCGGTGATGAATTTCACAGCGTCGCCAAAAGACTGGATTGATTCGGCTGCATCATCAGGGATTTCAATGCCGAACTCTTCTTCAAAAGCCATTACCAGCTCTACGGTGTCGAGGCTGTCTGCGCCCAGATCGTCAATGAAGGAAGCACCTTCTACGACTTTATCTTCGTCAACACTCAGGTGTTCTACAACGATTTTTTTAACACGATCTGCAATATCGCTCATGGGTTAGTCCTCATAGTTTTGGGGCTGCGCCCCTTCATTTGGCTGTCGCCCATTTACCCGGGCATCCAAGGGTGCCTCGTGAAAGGCAAGCAGCCCAGCTCGGCTGAATCTGTGCGGGCTATACCATATCAAATCACTTTGGCAAATGTTTTCGATACACTTCGGCGCGTGGATTCGTGCTGATAGCACCTTATTGCCGACAAAATTCTGCCTCTGCGCTCTTGTGCCCTGCTGACTTATGCCCCGTTTATGTTATTGGACACTAAACAGAATGAAATGAGGGAAACGATGGCCGGACCGGAAATTACTATTGAAGAATCACAAACAGGCTGGGTTGTGCGGGCCTTGGGGGCCATTATTGGCGAAACAAAACACGCTTTGCTGCTTAAGGAAG
>JALWOO010000546.1 GCA_027083485.1 Amylibacter sp.
CTGGCGGCAAAAATGCTGGGCCGCACCTATACCATCTGCGGCCACGTTTCTCACGGCGATAAACGCGGGCGCACCATCGGCTTCCCCACGGCAAATATTCATATACGCCGCCCGGAAACCCCGCTACACGGCGTATATTCTGTTACCATGCACACTGAAAAATACGGCGACGTTGGCGGCATTGCCAATCTCGGGCGACGCCCTACCGTTAACGGTGAGCGCGTTCAACTGGAAGTTCACCTGTTTGATTTCGACCAGGACCTGTACGGGCAATATGTTTGTGTGTCGTTTTTGCATAAAATACGCAACGAGAAAAAATTCGACTCGTTTGACGATTTAAAACAGCAGATTGAAACCGACTGCAAACAGGCCAGGGACTTTTTAGCCCGGAAACCGGCTGCCAGGAAACCAGACAGCATCGACTGATCCGCCGCAATGCCAATGATGTCCACGGTGTAACGCAATAACAACCTTCACAACACAATGACCGACTACAAACCGACCTTAAATCTCCCGGCAACGGAATTCCCCATGCGCGGTAACCTCGCCAACCGCGAACCGGAAATGCTGAAACAGTGGCAGCAAAACGGGCTCTACCGGAAGATTCGCCAGCACTGTGACGGCCGCCCGACGTTCGTACTGCATGACGGCCCGCCATACGCCAACGGCGACATCCACATCGGCCACGCCGTCAATAAGATTCTGAAAGACATTATCATCAAGAGCCGCACCATCGACGGCTACGATGCCCGTTACGTCCCCGGCTGGGATTGCCACGGCCTGCCGATTGAGCTGATGGTGGAAAAGAAAGTCGGCAAGGCCGGACAGAAAGTCGATGCAAAAACCTTCCGTGAAAAGTGCCGCGAATACGCCGCCAGGCAGGTCGATGGCCAGCGCAAGGATTTCATTCGCCTCGGCGTGCAGGGTGACTGGGACAAGCCCTACCTCACCATGGATTATCAATTTGAAGCCGACATCGTGCGCACGCTGGGCAAAATCATCGACAAGGGCCACCTGCACCAGGGCAGCAAACCGGTGCACTGGTGCCTGGACTGCGGCTCGGCGCTGGCCGAGGCGGAAGTCGAATACCAGGACAGGGAATCCCCGG
>JALWOO010000547.1 GCA_027083485.1 Amylibacter sp.
GGGTGCCCCAGGGTAGTCAGTCGATCGAGAATCATATTTTCCATATTTCATGAATATATGAAATAGTAGTATTTGCAACCCTGAAAACCATACTGGACATAAAAACGGGCGGCACAAGGGCCGCCCGTGTTCTTTGGATTTGCCACCGTTTAGCTGGTGTATTCTTTCGACTTGAAAGACACAGCCCGCGCCGCAGGGGTGGCGTCGGCCAGCTTGCGGATATTGCCCCATGTGTGTTTGTAGTCTGGCAATACCAGCTCGTTCACACCCGGGTTCACCACGTTGCCTTGCGAACCGGCAGGCGAGCCGAACACCATCGCCACCTGGCCGCGTGCGGCAGTGTCGGTGGGATAGGCCATGCCCTGGGTCGAGCCGTTCTCGTTGTGGATCTCGATCAGATCACCGGCATTCAGGCTTAGATCAGCCATGTCGTCGGCGTTCATCTCGATGAACGGATAAGGGAAACGGTCCTGAATAAAGTCGTTATCCTGATCAAGGAACTGGTTCTGCCAGAAGATATTGGCACGTACGTTGTTAATCCAGAACTTGTGGTTCGCGCGCTCCTGCTCTTTGCCCGGCGCCTGAAGACCACGCCAGCTTGCCGCACAGAACAGCGCTTTGCCGTCATCCCGACCATGGCGGGTGAACACACCATCGGCATAGAGCCTATCTGTGCCAACCAGTTTGCCATTTTCATAGCCTTGTACCGGCTCGTGCACACCATTGTTGCCCATGGCCCGCAAACGGTCATAGGTCACGTCGGGGTTGCCACTGTGATAGCCGTCCATAAAGGCGTCTTCTTCGGTTTCCCAATCATAGCCTTTGAACTGGTCCGCATAGGCATCATGGCCCATTTCGCGCAACACGCGTTCCATGGCTTGCGCCAATTCGGCAGCGATCAGGCAGTCAGGCTTGGAGTTGCCGTAGCGGTCCATGTATTTCTCGGACAGGCGCAAACGCCGTTCGCCATTCATCGAGGTGAGGTTCATCTCGTTGCTTTCACAGGCCGGCAACACCACATGGGCGTTTTGCCCGATCTGGCTGTGGTGGATATCCACATCGACCACAAACAACCCGCCCGCATTCACAGCCGAGACAATCGCGTCTACCTGCTGCTCGCGGGTGCCCGCTGCGGAGGCATCCATGGCGTCTTTGACCATGGCGGCGCGCTTGCGGTGAACGCTCTTATACTGTGCGGCATTGAGCGTGGTTTTGTAATGATCGCAAGCCCAGATATGCTGCACCTTGCCGCCGCCGGAAATCATCAGCTGATCCACATAGGTGGCAGGGCGACCGACATGGCCATCGGATGGGCGGTAATACCCCTCCTGGTGTCCGCCCAAACGGCAGCAGCCGCCGCCTTCGCGGCCCACATTGCCTGTGGCCAGCGAAATGTTGAGCAAAGCACCAATGGTGCGGTAATTATCATTGCCCCAGATGATGCCTTTTTCATAGCCGGTCACGCATTTACGGCGCGCCCCGTCTTTGGGTTTGGCAATCCACTCGGCAGCTTTGATGATATCGGCTTCCGGCACCTTGCAAATCTCGGCTGCTTCGGCGGTGGAGGTGCGGCAGGTGGCAAGCGCATAATCAAGGCTACCAAGACCTGACGGGTGCGCGGCATCTTCTGCCACGGCTTCGCCAGAAGCAAAGGTGGAGTTTTTGATAAAGTCGCTATCGGTCCAGCCCTGATCAACGATATGGGTGAACAGCGCGTTAAACAGCACCATGTCCGAACCCGGATCAATCGGCAGGTGCAGCACATTTTCAGCCCCTGCGATCTCCTCGGCGGCATTCACCGTTACCGTGCGGCGCGGGTCCACCATGATGAACTTGGCGCCGTTTTCCAGCCCCTTGCGCATGTGGTTCAGGAACAGGTTGGTTTGCGTTTCCAGCGGGTTGGCCCCGACGATCATGATGGTATCCGTGACCTCATAATCGGAATATTTGTATTGCAGCTCGTCCACGCCCATATCACGGGTGGAATGCACCTCGGAGTTATAGCCGGGGCGGTTATGAATACGCGCGTTCTTGACCTTCATCGAGCCAAAATACAGCTTGCCCGTGCCCCATGTATTTTCATAGCCACCGGCAGAGCCGCCATGGTCAAACATCGAAAGCAGCAGATCGTCTTCCGAACCTTCGGTGATGATGCGGGCGGTGACGCGGGCCACGAGGTCCAGCGCGTCATCCCAGCTTGTGGGCTGCCAAACACCGTTGCGCCAGACAATCGGATCACTCAGGCGCTGTTGCTGGGTGCCGGTCACCTTTGAAGGGCGGTTTTCGGCCATGCGACCACCACGGATCGACACGAGACCGGAATTAACCACGCATTCGCGGTCCGGCACAACGGCCAGATGCACATCTTTGCCGTCTTGCTTGACCATGTTGTACATGGACGGCGCAACCCAGGTGCCATCGGCGCCTTGCTGCTCGCTCAGGTCAATGCCAAAGGCGTTATCGGTCAGCGTGCCTTGCTTGTTGCGCGGCCATGTATAGGCCTTGTAGCCGCAACCCACGATGCAATAATGGCAGGTCACGTTCTGTACCTTGGCATCGGATGGCGGAATGGGCAGGCGGTCTGTTTGGCGTTTATAAGCCATGTTTCTTTCTCCCCTTATAATACATTGCTTGGACGGCCGAAGATCAGATCGGATGCGCCCTCGGCAAAAATGTCGCCATTATCCGCCACCCGCAGGGTAAACTGCGGCAGGTTTTGTGTGGCATGGCCCCAAACCTGCTGGCCGCCCGCTTCCACGTCAAAGCGCGAAAAGTGGCCAGGGCAGTTCATGGTGCGGTCCTCGGAATTGTAGCTCATGAAATAGCCCTTATGGGGGCAGAGCACCGAATAGGCGACGATATCGCCGTCAGGGCCAACGCCACCCTCTACGGCCTCGCCCAGCTTGATCAGCACACCGGGGCTGTCGGCATCGGGGTATTCAATATCCACCGGCTCGTTCACAGCCAGATCGCTGATATTGCCAAGCTTGCCCTCGGGATAATCGACCAGCGCATTGGCAGGCGCGGCCTTTGCTGTACCACCTGTTACCGTGCTGGCAGCGGCCCCTGCCGCCGCCAAAGCGCCGCCGCGCAAGAATTGACGACGCCCGACGTCGACCATCTTTTTACATCTCATGGGACTTCCCTCTCTGTTTGTTGATATAGATCAAGTTTAACAGGAGGCGCAGGGCAGCGGGGCGTGTATTCGGCGCAGAATTCCCCCTTAACATTCTGATATAAAGGCACGAATTACAACGTTCGGATTTTCGAACATATCTGCGGTTAATCTGCCTTGCCAGTGATTCCGAACTTCTGCATCTTCTCCCACAGCGTGGTGCGGGAAATTTTAAGCTGTTTGGCAGCCTTGGAAAGCTGCCCGCCAGTACGCCCGAGGGTCTCGATAATCTGGGCCTTTTCCGCTGCTGCGCGGGCTTCGGCGAGGCTCAACGCCATCGCTGGCTCCACCAGCTTTTCGGGAAAAACATCCACCACCTGCAACAAGGGACCAGCGGCGCTGTCCATGCCGCGCTGCACCCGCGCGCGTAGCTCGCGGCCACCGCCTGGCCAGTCATGGGCGCGCACAGCATCCTCGCAAAGCGGGCTGATACCTTCTAACGGGGCTTGGCGGCGGGGGTTTAGCCGAGGGAAAAGCTGCTGCATCAGCCACACGGCATCCTCAGAACGGCTGCCCAATGGCGGCACCGGAATTTCTTGCATATTCAGGCGGTAAAAGAAATCCGCCCGCGCACCATCTTCTCGGATAATCGAAGCCATTTCCTGACCACAGGCGGCAATGATCCGACCCTTGAAGCCCGCCCCGTAAGCCTCCATCAGTGCCGCCCGCGCCACATCATCCAGACGGCTGAGTGCATTCAGGAACAACACTCCGTCACCAACCCGTTCCCAAGCGCCGCCTGCACCAAACAGCGCCTGCAACATATCCGGCTCCCGCGCCAGGTTAACGCTGACAAAGGGCGCGGCGCGGCGCTCGGAGACCTCGTGAATCCGACGCGCAACCAAGGCTTTGCCTGTACCCGCCCCCCCAACAATCAGCACGGGACGATCATTTGCCGCCGCTTGCAAGGCCAGCGCATCCACTCGCCGCGCGGCGGGAGAGATCCCAAGGGTGGGCGGCAGGTCCACCGCCGCCTGCTTGGACAGCAGAACCGAGAGCCGCTCCAGAAAGGTCGCCATTTCAAAGGGTTTGGTGACATAATCAATCGCCCCAGCCTTCATCAACCGCACCGCCTGTTCAATGCCGCCATGGCCCGTGATAAATAGGAACGCTGGCGGGGTTGTGCTTTGGCAAAGCGTAGCAAACAGCTCCTCTCCCGTGCCATCGGGCAGGCGTATATCGCAGATCACCGCATCTACAGGCCTGCGCGGGGTGCGAATGGCTCCAAGGGCGGTACGGGTTTGCTTGTGCCAGCTCACACTAGCCCCTTCCAACTTCAGCCGCTGCAACAGCGAGCCACCCATGATCTCGTCATCCTCGACCAACACAATATTCAGCCCGTTCAGCATGGTAGCACCACCCGGATAATTGTTTCACCACCAGTTCGATCAACGCTCACGCTGCCTTTGAGCTGGCTTACAAGATCACGCACCAGCCGCAGCCCCACACCACCGCCACCCGTTGTCGTTGCCCCCGCCCCCAGAAGCCGGACGCAGGCGGCTTTTGATAGCCCCGGCCCGGTATCGGCAATCTCAAAGCAGAGTCGTCCTTTGCAATGACCAGCCTTCAGGGAAACCCGCCCTTCCTTCCCTGCCGCCTCGCTGGCGTTCAAG
>JALWOO010000548.1 GCA_027083485.1 Amylibacter sp.
GTGATGGTGGATAAAACCCAAGGCGAGGATGCCATCAATGCCATGGTCGATCTGATCCACAAATACGTTTACGCGGATCGCCCGCGCGAAAAGGCGGCCAAGTCGATCATCAACGGCTCTATGCGCCTGAACCCGGGGGCGGCGCTGAATGTGACTTCGGTTGCGGATCAGTTGAACTGGTTCAAATCCGAAGGTCTGGTCAAGGATCACATTACCCTTGATACGCTGGTGGATGCCAGCTACGTCAGCACCATGTAAACAGCCCAAAGATAACTGTTCGGGGCGGGCCAACCCGCCCCGACGCCAAAGGAATCGCCCCATGGATATCCGCCTGTCGGCCATCACCCATAAATACGATGACTTCGAGGTGCTGCGCGATATCTCGCTGGATATTCCGTCGGGTAAAATCACCTGTATTGTCGGCCCTTCCGGCTGTGGCAAATCCACCCTGCTGCGGCTGATCGGCGGGCTGGAACGGCCCACGGCGGGGCAGGTGCTGCAACTGGGTGATCCGCCCGCCGATTGCCTGAATCCGCTGACCTATATCTTTCAGGATTTCGCCCTGCTGCCGTGGCGAACCGTGCGCGGCAATATCGCGCTGGTGTTGGAAGATCACGGCCTGCCCAAGGCACAGATACAGGCCATTATCGACGATGTGCTGGCGCGCACCAAACTGTCGGATTTTGCCGATGCCCTGCCCAAACAGCTGTCGGGCGGTATGAAACAACGGGTGGCGATTGCCCGCGCGCTGGCGGTGAAACCGGCGGTGATGCTGATGGACGAACCACTGTCCGCGCTTGACAGCCAGACCCGTGAATTGCTGATGGAAGACCTGGTCTCGCTCTGGTCCCGCACCCCGTTTACCGCCGTTTATGTGACCCACAATCTCGCCGAGGCCGTGCGTCTTGGCCATGCCATCGTGGTGCTGTCGCGCCGACCGGGGCAGATACAGGAGATCGTCCACATCGACAAACCGCTGGAACAGCGCAGCCATGCGGATCCGGAACTGGAAGCCAGGCAAACCCACCTGTGGAATCTGATGCGCGACGAAGCCCGCGCTGCCGACGCGCATCAGATTCCACAGGTGGGTTTGCCTGGCTTCCAGT
>JALWOO010000549.1 GCA_027083485.1 Amylibacter sp.
GTTGTCACAGGGTCACAAGCCAAAGCCTATCGCGATCGCATTCTGTCCGCGCTGCCCGAAGGTTCATCGTTTCAGCCCTTGATGACCCTGTATTTGACCGAAACGACAGACCCTGATGATGTCGTCACCACCCATCGGGACGGTCTGATTACTGCGGTCAAACTCTATCCCGCCGGAGCCACCACCAATTCGGACTCCGGTGTGCGCGACATTGCCAATGTGATGCCGGTTCTGGAAGCCATGGCCGATGCCAAAATCCCGCTTTGTATTCATGGCGAAGTCACGGATGCCTCCATTGATATTTTTGATCGCGAAGCTGTTTTCATCAATACCGTCCTGGCTCCTCTACGTCAGCGCTTGCCGGAATTGCGCATCATTTCCGAACATATCACCACCCAAGAAGGCGTTGATTATGTACTATCCGCGTCCAAAAATCTGGCGGCGACCATCACCACGCACCATTTAATCATAAACCGCAACCATATTCTGGTTGGCGGCATTAAACCGCATTACTATTGCCTGCCCGTCGCGAAACGTGAACATCATCGGCTGGCACTGCGCAAGGCTGCCACTTCCGGCGACCCACGGTTCTTTCTGGGAACAGACAGCGCCCCGCATACAGACCCCGATAAATTAAGCGCCTGCGGCTGTGCCGGTGTGTTTTCGGCCACCAATACAATATCCTGCCTCGCGCATGTATTCGAAGAGGAAAACGCCCTCGACAGGCTGGAGGCCTTTGCCGCATTGAACGGTCCTGCATACTATGATTTGCCCCCGAACAAGGATCAAATCAACCTTCGGAAACGCAAATATCCGGTGAGGTTTCCGGCCCACATCCCGACCAGCAATGGCCCCGTTACGGTATTCGATCCTGGGTTTGACCTCTATTGGTCGGTCGTGGAAAATTCATAATCCGTTTATGCAATTGGTCCTCCTGTCTGTGGTGAATCGGTTTTGACACCCCACAAATAAGAACAAATCATAAACATTTTATTAAGCTATTGCATTTATTCAGAACCTGCCCCGACAAAAACGCCGGGGCAGTCAGGAGAGATATTTATGCAAGCAAACAGGACGGATTATTCGGATGCGTGGTCCAGTCA
>JALWOO010000550.1 GCA_027083485.1 Amylibacter sp.
CCGATATCAAACCCCATCGGGCCATAAAGCGCAAATTCGGGGTCGATCACCTTGGTTTCAGTATCCGTGACCATGACCGAGCCGGTGTGCAAATCGCCGTGCAGCATGGTTTCCGCATTGTTGCAGAATTTGGCCTTCATGTTGTGGGCCTCGACCTTCAGGTCCACATCCGCCCGCAAGCGGGCCACGATGCCATCAAGGCCGGGCGTGTGGTGGTTGCGCTCGGCATCGAAATACGGGTCCGAAAACACCAGCGTTTCGGTAATATCCGCCAATTCGACGCTTTCGGCAAACAGGCGCACATCGTTCTTGCGTTCGGTTGTGTCCATGGACAGATCGGAGCCGCGAAACAGGGTGCGTGCGCAATAGAGGCCCAGCACCCGCGCCATGCCGTCATGCTTGCGCCCTGCCATAAGCGAGTGGCGCAAGATGATGTGCGGGGTAAAGAACTCCATCACAATCAGGCCCTGCGCCTCGTCAAAGTAATAGACCTCGGGCACCGTGCCCGGATCGCGTGCCGCCTGCCGGATCAGGGCATGGTATTCGTAATAGGCGCGTTTAAGAGGCAAAGGCCAGCTATCACCAACAAGGCGTACATACGGGAGCGCCTGTTTGACGATCACACTGCCTTTGCCGCTTTGGACAATAAACACCAGATTGAGATTACCATCCCCGACCTCTTTGACTCCCCAACCCGAGGTATCCGCCCCGAGCCGATTTGCAATCGCGGCAACGCCTCCCAATCGTTTGGGTAAGCTCTCCACTGTTAATGGGGCGTATGTGGTATCGGGTTTGGTCATTGTCAGCCTCCGGTTTGCCCAAGCCATGCGCATTGTGGGGGCAGTGTTTTCCAATTTCAGGCAAATGTCAATAACTGTTGACATATGACAGTTTAAACTCTTAACCTTACTCGACAGAGAGGAAAACAGGTGCAAAAGACAGCTGTAAAACTAACCGGAATTACCAAGACATTCGGCGAAAACAAGGTTTTGCGCGGGATTGATCTGGAACTGCCCGCAGGACAGGTGACTGTGCTGATGGGGGCCAATGGTGCGGGAAAATCCACCTTGGTCAAAGTGTTATGCGGGGTGCATCAGGCCA
>JALWOO010000551.1 GCA_027083485.1 Amylibacter sp.
GTTCGGCCAGCTTGGTTTCATCGAGGCGCTCGCCCGCATCAATCTGTCCGGAGGCGATATCGGCCCTAAGGGTGGCCTCAATATGTTTCGAGATTGATTTTCCCTTATGCGCTTTGTTTTTTTCCACGTATATCTCCTGTTCACATCGCCTGTTGCCAAGCAGGAATAGCATAATAATAACTGTTTGGGTATTCTGAAACGATTTTTGTATATTTATATTGACTATGTGTACAATACCCCTAACCTGAGAGTCGGACAATGGAATTCACGGGTGGGTAATGCCGGTAATTGAACTAAAGAACCTTAAGAAGACCTATGGGGCGCTTACGGTTATCGAAGACTTGAACCTGACGATGGCAGACGGGGAATTTGTCGTGTTGGTCGGGCCGTCCGGCTGTGGCAAGTCGACAACCCTGCGTATGATCGCCGGTTTGGAAACCAATACAGACGGGCAGATTCTGGTGGATGGCAAGGATGTGTCCGCATTGGAACCCAAAGAACGCGATATTGCGATGGTGTTTCAGGATTACGCGCTTTACCCGCATATGAATGTGGCAAAGAACATGTCATTTGCTTTGCGTTTGGCGCGCTATAGCAAGGCTGAAATCACCAAACGCGTGACCGAAGTTGCAGCGATGCTGGACCTGACCGATTATCTGGACCGGATGCCGGGGGAATTATCCGGTGGGCAACGGCAGCGCGTGGCGATGGGGCGGGCTTTGGTGCGGGATGCATCGATTTTCCTGTTTGACGAACCTCTGTCCAATCTGGATGCAAAATTGCGCGGCCAAATGCGTGCCGAGCTGGCTTTGTTGAGCCAGCGCATTGAAAAGAACATTATTTACGTTACCCATGATCAAATCGAGGCCATGACTCTGGGCGACCGGATTGTGGTAATGAAATCCGGCGAGATCATGCAGCAAGGCACGCCAGAAGAGCTTTACCGTACGCCGGCGAATAAGTTCGTCGCCGGTTTTATCGGTTCGCCGACCATGAACTTTCTGGACGGAACGCTGGCGATGGAAAATGGCCGGCTTGCGGTGCAGGGCGACGGTTATTCGATCCCCTTGCCCGCAGCGTTTTCACAGCATTTGTCCGGTTCCGTCGGGCAGCCGGTGACCCTTGGTCTGCGGCCGTCCGGTTTTGACGAAACCGACAGCGATAACGCCTTGCCGATGAAAATTATTCTATCCGAATACATCGGGTCGCAATCGGTTGTGATTTGTGAATTCGGCGGACAGCGCATTTCAATCGAAGTGAATTCGGCGGCTCCGGTGAAAATCGGGGAAATACGCAAATTTGCGGTCAAAGAGGCGGAAATCCATCTGTTTGATCCGAATACCGGCACATCGCTCTTGCCCGTGCCAAAATTGTAAGTGGCCCACTAAAGGGTCACGCATAACAAGGAGGAATAAATGAAACATTTACGGACATTACTTTGTTCAACGGGGATGGCGCTTGCTGCCTCTGCCGCATTTGCCGGCAATCCGTATGAACCTTATGCAGGCACTACGCTTGTGATCAACTTCCCGACCACGCCGCATTACAATGCAGTGATGAAAATACTGCCGGAATTCACCAAAGAAACCGGTATCAATGTCGAAGTTGACCAGTTGCAGTATCTGAAAATGCGTCAGCGTCAGACATTGGAATTGACCAAAGATGTCGGCGATTACGATCTGATCAGTTATGTGGTGTTTTCCAAAGCGGATTATGTTTACGCGGACCAGCTGGAAAATCTGGCCAAGTATTTCATGAACCCGAAGCTGGCTGATCCCAAATATGATGCGGACGACCTGATTGACGGTTACGTAGCCAACATCGGCATTGCCGGTGGTGAAAAAGGCTATCTGCCCGGCAAAACCGGTTCGCTGTTTGGTCTGCCTTTCGGGTCTGAAACATCGATCCTCGGCTATCGCAAGGATATCTTTGAAAAGCACGGCCTTTCTGTGCCGAAAACCTATGATGAACTGCTGGATCTGGCCTGTAAAATTCCTCAACTCGAGCCGGGCATGGGCGGGCTTTCCTCGCGTGCTGCATCGGGTCATCATGCCTCGCATGCGTTCCTGTTGCACCTTGCACCGCTGGGCGGGCGTATCTTTGATGACGACTGGAATCCGATCATGAACAACGAGGCCGGCATTGCGGCGGCGACTGCGTTGAAAAAGATCGTTGATTGTGGTCCGGAAGGCGCACAGACATTCGGTTTTGCCGAAGCAGGCGCAGCCTTCTTGCAGGGTAAAACCGCCATGTTCCTGGATTCCACACAGTTTGCAGGTCAGGTGAACGATCCGGCCAAATCCAAAGTGGTTGGCAAAGTTGGCTGGGCAATGCATCCTGCCGGTGTGCGTCAGGCATCCCAAACCGGTGGTTTCGGCATTGGCATTCCGGCAAATGCGCAGCACAAGGAAGCCGCGTTTTTGCTGATGCAGTGGCTGACATCGAAAAAAGCTGACAAGCTGATCGCGCTTCAGGGGGGTAACCCGTCGCGGTTCTCGACCCACGAGGACGCAGACGTGAATGCCAAATACCCGCATATGAAACTGTTTGGCGAAGCTCTGCGCTATGCGGATCCTGACTGGCGTCCGATTATCCCGGTATGGGGTAAAATCAATGCCGATCTGGGCACGACCTTGTCCAAGGTTCTGACCGAAGATCTGGACATCAAAGAAGCACTGGACGGGGTTGCAGAACGCACCCGTGCCACAATGGAAGACGCCGGTTATTATATCTGGCAGTAATCCAACCTAAGTGTGGCGGGCCGGATTGTTCCGGCCCGTTGCTGTCTTGAAATGACGCCCAAAGATAAGAAACGGCCCTGAAATATGAACAGATCATTCGCCAATCGCCTGACGCCATACATGTTTCTGGCTCCTGCGGCCGCGATTTTGCTGGTCGCGCTGATATATCCATTGGGCTATGTAGTTTACGCCAGTTTTTTGAACTGGAATCCCAGCCAACGCATCGGTCAGGCCGAATTTGTCGGGCTGCGCAACTATATCAATCTGTTTACCGACGACAGTTTCCGCGAAAGCTTCTGGGTGACCATCCGGTTTTCCGTCATTGTGGTGACGCTGGAAATGCTGATCGGGGTGGGACTTGCGTTTTTGCTGGATCGCAATATCCGCGGCATGTCGGCCCTGCGCACGCTTTTCATTTTGCCGATGATGATTTCACCGATCGTTGTGGGTCTGATGTGGCGCTATATGTATCACCCGACGGTGGGCGTTTTTAACCGCACGCTCAAGGCGCTGGGGTTCGAGCCGATGCCGTGGCTTCTGGACGGGGACTGGGCGTTTGCCTCGATTATTATTGCCGATGTCTGGCAGTGGGTGCCGTTCATTTTCATACTCGCGCTTGCCGCCCTGCAAACGCTGCCGCAATCCGTGATGGAGGCCGCGCGCATTGACGGGGCGAGCGGGTGGCAAAGTATCATCTATATCAAACTGCCGCTGATGATGCCGGTTTTGATTATTACGTTTTTGCTGCGCCTGATTGACTCGTTCAAGGTGCTGGAAGTGATCCTGGTGCTGACCAATGGCGGGCCGGGGTTGTCAACCGAAGTGATGGCTCTGCGTATTTCACGCACAGCCACGGAATTTCGCGAACTCGGGGTCGCGGCGGCGATGTCCAATATCCTGTTGCTGCTGCTTTTGATCCTGACTTTGACGATGTTCTTTTACAATAAAATAACGGAAAAGCGCGCTTTGCGGCTAAAAGCCGATGCAGCGGAGGAAATGTAATGACCAAGAAAGTCTATGAAAAGCAGCATCCTGCGTTTTATGCGCTTGTCGTGGCGATGGTGCTGATGGCGATCGGGCCGATTGTCCTGATGCTGTCAACCTCGCTCAAGCTGACGGTAGATATCATGTCGGATACCTCCGGTCTGTTTTTCCTGCCAACGCTGCATAACTATGAAACGGTCTTGTGCAAGGTGCTGTGGTACGAGCCGCAAAGCGTCGATTATTGTGATCCGACGTTTGGCAGGGCTTTGGGCAATTCGCTGATCATTGCGATTACCTCTACGGTGCTGACGCTGGTGATCGGCTGTATGGCCGCCTATGCCTTGGTGCGGTTTCGTTTTATGGGGCGTGATACGGTTTCACTTGTCACCTTGATGACCCGTATGGTGCCGCCTGCGGTGTTGCTGGTGCCGATTTTCGGCATCTGGACCTTTCAGTTCCAGATCGACGGCACGCTTGTCGGGATCATCCTGATCTATGTGGCAATGAACTTGCCGTTTGTGATCTGGATTTTACAGAGCTTCATTGTGCAGGTGCCTATTCAGCTCGAGGAAAGCGCCCGCATTGACGGGGCCGGTCCGTTTCAGGTTTTCTTTCTGATCGTGTTGCCGATTATCAAACCGGGCCTTGCGGCGGCGTCTATCTTTACCTTTCGCATTGCGTGGAATGAATTCCTGTTGGCGAATGCCCTGTCAAACCGCAATACGCGCACGGTGCCGGTGACGATTGTGAATTCCTTAAGCGAATACAATCTGGACTGGGGCGTGATTATGGCCACCGGGATGTTGTTGGCGATTCCGCCGATTATCTTTACCTTTGTTGCATCGCGCCAGATCATTACCGGCATGACTGCAGGCGCGGTCAAAGGCTAAAGGATAGCGTGATGAAATGCGATGTGCTGCTGCTGGTGACGCTGGAAACCAAGCAAGAAGAGGTCGACTATCTGGCGCAGGCGCTTGGCATTTTCGGCATTCAGGCGCGCATCATCGATATTTCGCTTGGCTCTGGCGGGGCGGTCTGG
>JALWOO010000552.1 GCA_027083485.1 Amylibacter sp.
TTTCGGGGCCAGAGGATCCCCCAGATGCGCCACGATCCGCACTTTGTCCAGCCCCATGGACCGGCGACCGGAAATATTTTCCGCCTCGACCAGCTCGCCATCTTTGGCCCCGCCGGTTTCCCCCGCCGGCACCAGAAATTCATTTCGGGACTTCTTGTCCACAGGGACCAAACGCCCCCCTTCGGAACCGGCCCGATAAATCCCCAGAACCCGCGCGGGTCCCGTGCCGATACGGCGGATAAGGCGTGCTTCGTATTTAAAATCCGGATCGGCCGAAGGCGACAGGCGTGCCAGAATACGGTCGCCTTCTTTCAGCGCCACATCGCCCCGTTTGGCGATAAAGAAAATCCTAGGTGCGGTATCATCGCCTTTCCATTCCATCGGGCTGGCGGTAATATCCCCGTCCGGCGTGGGTGCGTCAACCACCAGCACGGTCACCGGCGGCAGTTCCCCCGACCCCTGAAAATGGCGGCGTTTCTTTTGCAAATGGCCCGCGTCGGTCAGCTCTTTCAGCATCCGCTTGAGGTCGATTTTTTCAGCACCCTTGATCCCGAAAGCCCGCGCCACATCGCGCTTGGAGGTTTTGGAAGGGTTGTCTTTGATCCAGTCAAGGATCTGCTGTTTTGAGGGGAGCTGTTTCATAAGCGCGGGGTTAGCATGCCATCCGGCAAATAACAAATCATCTGGCAGAAAGGTCTGCGACTGTGTCGACATCCTGCAAAAAGTCAATAAATGCCACATCGCAATCGGGCAGACAGGCCCGCGTATCGGCCAGAGCATGTTCACTCGACCAGCGCACCCCGTCCAGCACACCGGCCCGCAAGGCTCGGGTGCGTTTCATACCAATCAGCCAATACCCCCCGTCCGGTGCGGGGCCAAATACAGCGTCATGGCGGCCCAGCGCAGCAAAGGCCTTGGCGATCAGCGCCGGTGTAATCCCCGGAATATCCGCCCCGATAATAAGCACCGGCCCCTTGGGCGCATGGCGCAGGATCCGGCCCATGCGGTCGCCCAGATCGCCCCGCCCCTGTGGCCAACGCGCCAGATCGGCGGGCCAGACACGGCTGGACAATCCTTCATGGTCCGGTGCCACTGCCAGCACCGTTTGCCAACGGGTATCCGCCGCCAGCCGCCGAATCAGGCGTGCGCTTTGATGGCGAAACCACCAGGCGGCGGGCACCATCCCCATATCCCGACCCAAACGGGTTTTCACGCGACCGGGGTGTGGTTCCTTGACCATGATAAAAAGCTGGGGCTGCAAATCCTGTCTCCTGAACTAACCGGCCGCGCGTGACCGTTCCATCACCAATACCGGCGCATCTTCCATTTGCGCCATCCCGCATTTTTTTAGCCGGTTTTCGTCGCTACCCTGAGCAAAACCGCGTGAAGCGGACCAAAAATGCACAGGGTTCGCGGGGAGTGTAAATGCGCATCCACCCACATGGCGGCGCTGCGAGGAAATCGCCAAGGCGTGGCCGCGCAGCCACAAACGATCCGTTTCTAGAACCGAAATCAAATCCCGCGCTCCATATCGCGATGTGGAATGCCGGCATCATCATAAACCGGCCCAAAGGCTGTGAACCCCAAAGCTTCGTAAAATCCCAATGCCTGCACTTGCGCCCCGAGCAACGCGCGGCTGACGCCTTCCTGATTGCGCAACACATCCAGACAAGCCCGTATCAGGGCAGCACCAAGGCCTTTGCCCCGTTGCTCGGCCAGCACACAAACCCGCCCGATCTTGCCGGTGTTGCCCTGCAACAGAATACGCGCGGTGCCGGCCGGCTTGCCATTCAAGCAGGCCAACAGATGCAGGGCGTCGGAATCGCGCCCGTCGATTTCCTCGGCCTCTGAAACGCCCTGCTCTTGCATAAACACCACGCGGCGCAGGGCCAGACAGGTCTCGATGTCATCGGTCAGGGCAATGGACAGGGTCACGTGAAATATTCCGCCAGAATTTTACCGTAGATGGTTTTCAACTGCTCGATTTGCGCGACCTCGACCCGCTCATCCACCTGATGCATGGTTTTGCCCACCAGCCCGAATTCCACCACCGGACAATGATGCTGCACAAACCGCGCATCCGAGGTGCCGCCGGAAGTGCTTTGCTCCGGCGTGACGCCGGTCTGTTCCTGCACCACCTTGGCAACCAGCGCCGACAGCTCTCCGGGCGGGGTGATAAAGCTCTCGCCGGACACCTTGATCTGCATATCAAAATCTATGCCCGAGGATTTCGCCACTTTGTCCACTTCCTGTTGCAGCCAGTCGGTCACCTTGGCCGAGGTCCAGGCATCATTGAATCGAATGTTCACCGTGGCGCGACACTGGGCCGGAATCACGTTGTTGGCCGGATTGCCCGTATCAATGGTCACAATCGCCAATGTCGACGCATCGAAATGTTCCGTCCCCTGATCCAGTTCATGCGCCCCCAGCGTGGCCATCAATTGCGCCATCGCCGGCAAGGGGTTTTTCGCCCGATGCGGATAGGCGGAATGGCCCTGCACGCCGGTTGCGGTGAAATAGGCGGTCATGGAACCGCGCCGCCCGATCTTCATCATTTCGCCCATGGTATTGGGGCAGGTGGGTTCCCCCACCAGACAATGATCGATTTTTTCGCCCTGTGAGTCCATCCAGTCGAGCAAGGCCACCGTACCATCCACCGCGTCGCCTTCTTCGTCGCCGGTGATTGCCAGCACGATAGACCCGTCCGGCGGCGTCTGTTGCACAAAATCAATCGCCGCCGCGGCAAAAGCCGCCACACCGGATTTCATATCCGTCGCGCCGCGCCCGTACATGAACCCGTCCCTGATTTCCGCCCCGAAGGGATCAACGCTCCAGTCATCAATATTGCCGATCGGCACCACATCCGTATGACCGTTAAAACCAAAGGTCCGCCCGTTAGCCCCAACACCCCAGCGGGCAAACAGGTTGCACACATCGCCTCGATCAACGCGGGTGCAAGTGAAGCCGGCCTTGCTCAGCAGGTCTTCCAGCAGGACAAGCGCGCCACCCTCGGTCGGGGTGACAGAGGCGCAGCGGATCAGGTCGGCGGTCAGTTTTACAGCATCAATGGTCATGGGTTTTCCTTTCCCGCAAGGGATAGCCTTTTGCGGGTTCGGTTAAAAGGGGCAAGGGCAGTCAAATTCAAGCGGCTCTCCGGTTTGCGGATGGGTCAGGCACAGGCGGGTGGCGTGCAACAGCAATCGGTCGCTTTGGGCAACCACCTCGGCGGGTGCATAAAAACGGTCCCCGACAATCGGATGGCCCAGCGCCTGCATGTGCACCCGCAACTGATGGCTGCGGCCGGTTTTCGGGTGCAGAGAGACCCGCGTATTGCCCTGCCCGCGTGCCAAAACCTGCCAACCGGTTTGTGCCGGTCTGCCCCGCTCATAGTCCACCATCTGCAAGGGGCGGTTGGGCCAGTCCACGATCAGGGGTAAATCCACTGTACCGCTATCAGGCTGCAAATCGCCGCTCACGAGCGCCACATAAACCTTGTCGACCTGCCGCAACTCAAATTGCCGCCCCAGCGCGCGTTGCACATCCTTGTCCAGCGCAAACACCATCAGCCCCGAGGTATCCATATCCAGCCGATGCACCAGCAACGCCGCCGGAAATTCCGCGCGGATCCTGCTTTCCAGACTGTCACGATGTTCAAGCGCACGCCCGGGCACCGACAACAGGCCTGCCGGTTTGTTCACCACCAACAGCCCTTGATCCCGAAACTGGATATGGAGCGGCTCAGCCGGTGGCCGATAGACAAAATCCATTGATCAGGGCTGTCGTTGATACAGTGAATTATTCCGCGTGCGGCCAACCACCTTATACCCCAGCCGGTCGAACTGTTTGACACAGGCGGGGTAATCCTCTTCTCCGGCGCGCTCGATGACGATCCGGTCAGGGATCATATCGCCGGTTGCGGTTTCCAGATAGGGGCCAAGGGCCTTGTCCTCGAAACCCTCGATGTCGATTTTCAACACATCCACCCGCGTCACCCCCAGATCGGCCAAAATGGACTCCAGCCGGCGAATTTCCACATCTCCCTTGGTGTCCTCGATTACATTCACAATCGCCACATCGTCATTGCGGATTTGCAGCGTTACCCGCCCGTCCACATCTCCTACCGCCGAATGCACCACATCATCGGGACTTTTGCCCGAAGCCGCCATATTGAACCGCAATTGCGCCGCCATGGCGGGGTTTGCATCCACCGAAACCACCCGCGCACCGGTCATGGCCAAAGCCACGGAATACAGCCCGATATTGGAGCCGATATCCACCCCGACCTTGCCCGCACCAAGCGGTTCGCACAGGAAATCAATCTCCGTCTGATTATAATGGGGATGTAACAGCAAGCCGTATTCAATCAGGTTTTTCTGCACGCCAATGCGAAAGCATCCGCCAAAGCGGCGAATATCTACCGGCTTGCCCAACCGATAGATCAGCAATGACAACAGATACCGCATCTTGCCCCGATGCAACGGCGTAGCGCGACCCAAAGCAATCAACATTCTTTGGAACAGATTCGGCGCATACTTGCCAAACGCATCGGTTAGATAGGATGCCTCGATACCGTTCTCATCCGTTGAAAGATCTCTGGTTTCCAGCCCACCAGGACCAATATGCGTATTCCCCATCCGACAAAGCCTTTATAAATTCTTTTCGCACAAGGCTGTAACACTCCCGCAAAGTAACGACAAGTTCGGCATATGGCTCGCTCATTTAGTGAAATCCTACAAGACAACAGAAAGTTTCAGGTGTTCCTTACACGTTTTCTCTTTCGGTCTACGGTTTACTGCGCTTTAAATCTCTTTGCAGGGCACAGATATGCCCGCCCCATTGCAAAACCGATAATAACAATACACCCGGGAGGCATCTATGATCAGCACCGAACAGACACCGGCCATTGAAACCCGTTTGCGTGTGGTGAGCTGGAATCTCTGGTGGCAATTCGGCCCCTGGCAGGACCGCGCCCCGGCCATTGTCCAAACACTTCGAGATCTGGATGCGGATGTCATCGGTCTGCAAGAGGTTTGGGGCGAAGACGAGCAGAATTTTGCGGCTTTGCTGGCAGAACAGCTTGGCTATCACCACCACTATGCCCCCGGAGCCATCATCAACGGGGTGCGCATGGGCAATGCGATCCTGTCACGTTGGCCGATCCTGAAAACCGACACGATCCAGCTGCGCAGCGATGGCAAGAACGAGGAACTGCGCGTCGCTATTTTCGCGCAAGTGGACGGGCCGCGCGGAAAAATACCGGTGTTTTGCACCCATCTGAACTGGCAAATGCCCCACAGCCATATTCGCCAGATGCAGGTGCAGGATCTGGCTAAATTCGTGAAGGCCAACAAGGGCTGGAAATTCCCGCCGGTGATTTGCGGGGATTTCAACGCGGACCCGGTTTCAGAGGAAATCCGCATGATGACCGGCCAGACCACTGCGGCAGTTCCGGGGCTGGTATTCCATGACGCCTGGGCGTTTGTGCATGGGGCAAAGGTCGGCAATACATGGGATAACGTGAACCCCTTTGTTGCCAAGGAGTTTGAGCCGGACAGGCGGATTGATTACATCTTCACCGGCTGGCCACGACCCGACGGCACGGGGCACATCACCGATTGCCGGATTGTGGGCAATGCCCCTGTAAACGACATCTGGCCCAGCGACCACTTCGCGCTACTGGCCGAACTGCGGTACTAGTGTGTAGACTCATACTGCCTTTGCTCAATCCGAGAAGTTGGAGTTTTCTTCCTTCAGGATCATCTTCAATTCGCTAAAATGCCTTTCGGCCTGTTCGGGGTATTCTTCCAGTTCGCGCGCGGTTTTCTCGGCGATTTCATCGGACAATATCCGCAAGGGCTGCCCTGTTTGCAGCGCCCGGATATAGGTTTCGGCAGCGCGTTCAAAATAATACAGGCGGTTGAACGTGTCGGCAACGCTATCGCCCATGACCAGCACGCCGTGGTTGCCCATGATCATCACCTTCTTCTTGGGGTCTTGCAGAGCAGCGGCGCAGCGTTCACCTTCTTCCTCGAAGGCCAACCCGCCAAAGTTTTCGTCGATCACTGTGCGGTTGAAAAATGTGGCTGTGTTCTGATCAATCGGCGGCAACGAGGAATCGGCCAGAGACGCCAGAACAGTTGCGAAAATCGAATGCACATGCAACAGGCACCGATGATGCGGGCAATGCCGGTGGATGGACCCGTGCAACCCCCAGGCGGTCGGATCCGGGGCATTGGGCTGGTTCAGGGTTTCAGGATCATTCGCATCGATCAACAGAAGATCAGACGCCTTGATTCGGGCGAAATGTGCCTGATTGGGGTTCATCAGGAACCGGCTGCTATCCTCATTGACCGCAAGCGAGAAATGGTTGGCAACCGCTTCGTGCCAGTTCAGCCGATGCGCCCAGCGAAAGGCCGCGGCCAAATCGACCCGTTCTTGCCAGTGTTCCATGTTCAGTTTCAAATTGGTTACAGATGGCATGATTAAACCCTTCCGGCTCTGGTTAACCTCAAATAACCATAAGGCCCCTTTATCCCGCCTAGCAACAATTGTTTCCAATATTGCAGAGGAGATAAAGGGGCCAAGCAAAGGGCCTGTTTTCACAGGCCCTTTGCTAGAGTTTTCCTATAGCGTTGCGCTTAGATGAAGGAGAAATCGTCGCTGGTCAGCGTCAGGTCGAAATTTTCAAGAACAACCATATCCACAAGTTCGGATGTCCCGCCTTGATCGACATAGTGACCAATATGAGTTTCCGTAGACCCGTTAACTGTCTGCTGGGTAAACACCAGTTCGTCAACATTCGCAGCAGAGAGCACGCCAGAAATTTGCAACTTGTCCTGATTCTGATGGAAATCAGCGATGGTTGTCAGATTTCCGCCCGTGCCGTCATGTTCGATCGAAAACGTATCGGCACCGCCGCCACCAACCAGACGGTCATGGCCGGAAGTGGAATGCAACACGTCTTTGCCGTAGCCACCGCGCAGAACGTCATCGCCATTGCCCCCATGCAAATCATCGTTACCTTGTTTGCCTTTCAGGACATCATCGCCCTGGCCACCTTTGAGGTCGTCTTTGCCAAGCCCGCCTTTCAACAAATCATCGCCGTCGCCACCGTATAATTTGTCGTCGCCGTTGCCGCCGTCGAGCTTATCAGCGCCACGTTTGCCATTCAGCACATCGTTACCTACGCCGCCATGCAGGCCATCATTACCGGCACCACCATCCAGCTTATCGTTGCCAGCACCGCCATTTAGATCATCATTGCCGTTGCCACCATTCAGGTCATCATTGCCTCTTTTACCTTCAAGGTGATCGGCACCCTTACCACCATGCAGGCTATCGCCACCGGCACCACCATTCAGATTATCGTCACCATCACCACCGCTCAGGTCGTCGTTGCCATTGCCGCCTTCGATGTGGTCTTTACCTTCGTTACCTTCGATGTGATCCGCACCCTTGCCGCCTTTCAGGCTGTCATCACCAAGACCACCCAGCAGGTTATCGTCACCATCACCACCATTCAGGTCGTCATTGCCTTCGCCGCCTTCAATGTGGTCTTTGCCTTCGTTACCTTCGATGTGATCCGTGCCTTTACCGCCTTTCAGGCTGTCATCGCCAAGACCGCCCAGCAGGTTATCGTCACCATTACCACCATTCAGGTCGTCATTGCCTTCGCCGCCTTCGATGTGGTCTTTGCCTTCGTTACCTTCGATGTGATCCGTGCCTTTGCCGCCTTTCAGGCTGTCATCACCAAGACCACCCAGCAGGTTATCGTCACCATTACCACCATTCAGGTTGTCATTGCCTTCGCCGCCTTCAATGTGATCTTTGCCTTCGTTACCTTCGAGATGATCCGCACCTTTGCCACCTTTCAGGCTGTCATCGCCAAGGCCGCCCTGCAGGTTGTCATCACCATTACCACCATTCAGGTTGTCATTGCCTTCGCCGCCATCCCGGTTAATGTTCCCTTCACGGCGGTCACGATTTCCCCCGCGAGAATTACGCTCGTCATTTTCATTATCGTTTACAGTCTCGTTACTCTCGTTGTCCCAAGCATAACGGAGCTCGTATCCATAGCGTGATTCGTTCCCTTCGTTCCCTTCGTTTTCCCACTGAGAATCATACTCGCGCAGGGACGTATCGATGAGGTCATCGTTTTGGTTTTCATTGTTGAAATCGCCAAACTGGGTAGACATGTGTATAACCTTTTTCGTTCTGGTTCGGATGGCCTGTTTTGTTCCGGCAATCACGAGGGTTGTTATCAATTGTCCTCTGTATAAATCAGCCCATATGACAGCTCCCTGACGGTAGCCAAATTTTTTAAAAAAAGGCGTTTGCGCACAAAAAAGGCCGGACCAGAAGGCCCGACCTTAATCTTCAGAACCGGTTTCCCTTAACGGTGGGAGAACTCGGGATAGGCCTCCATGCCCAGTTCAGACATATCCAACCCGTTGATTTCCTCTTCTTCACCAACACGGATGCCAACGGTAACTTTCAGAATGAACCAGACCACAGCAGAGACACCAAAAGTAAATGCCCCGACGATCAGGATGGATTTCAGCTGTACAAGGAAGCTGACGCCATCACCGTGGTTGGTGATCGGCACAGCCATGGTGCCCCAGATACCGGCCATCAGGTGAACCGGAATGGCCCCTACCGCATCATCGATTTTCAGCTTGTCCAGGAAAGGAACCGCAAACACGACGATAATACCGCCAACAGCACCGATCAGGGTTGCCTGACCAAGGCCCGGCGTCAGAGGTTCCGCAGTGATCGAAACCAGCCCTGCCAGCGCGCCGTTCAGCAACATGGTCAGGTCAGGCTTTTTGTACAACAACTGGGTTGCAATCAGCGCCGCAATCGCCCCACCGGCAGCCGCCGCATTGGTGTTGGCGAAAATCCGTGAAATATCGGCAACATTGCCAGCTGTGTTCATGTACAACTGCGAACCACCGTTAAAGCCGAACCAGCCCATCCAAAGGATGAATGTCCCCAAAACCGCCAAAGGCAGGTTTGAACCGGGCATTGGCACCGTGCGGCCACCTTTGTATTTGCCGATACGTGGCCCAAGGATCAGCGCGCCAGCCAAAGCAGCCCAGCCACCTACAGAGTGAACAACCGTGGAGCCGGCAAAATCCTGAAAGCCCATGTCGGCCAAGAAACCACCGCCCCATTTCCAGCTGGCCTGAACCGGATAAATAAGCGCGGTCAGCACAACAACGAACACCAGAAACGGCCAGAGTTTGATCCGCTCGGCCAGTGTACCGGAAACGATGGATGCCGTGGTCGCACAGAACATCAGCTGAAAAAAGAAATCGGAACCGACCGACGCATAGGTCAGGTCTACTTTGTCAGCGCCAACGCCAACCGGCTCAAGTGCGGCAAGGCTGAACGCACCGAGGACCTTTTCATAGGTCCAGGCATCGCCCGGGTACATCAGGTTATAGCCCACCAGATAATACATCACGGCGGCAATCGCGAACAAGGCAATGTTTTTGGTCAACTGCATGGTCACGTTTTTGGAACGCACCAGACCGGCCTCGAGCATAGAGAAGCCCGCCCCCATCCACATCACCAGAAAACCGGTGACAAGGAACATAAAGGTGTTCAGGATAAAACCCACTTCGGGGTTCACGGCGGGGGCGGCATCTTGGGCCAGTGCCAGCCCCGGCAGGGTAACAGCCGCAGCCAGCAACCCCATGGTTTTCAGTTTGTTGGACATTTTCATTTCCTCCGGAATTGGGGTTAAATAGCTTCGTCGCCGGTTTCACCGGTCCGCACACGAATGGCTTGTTCTACGGGCAGCACGAAAATCTTGCCGTCACCGATCTTGCCGGTTTTGGCGGTGCTTTCGATGGCGGAAACAACCGAGTCCACCACATCGTCCGGCACCACAATATCGAGCCGGATTTTGGGGACAAAGTTGATGGCATATTCGGCACCACGATAGATTTCCGTATGGCCGGATTGTGCGCCGTAGCCTTTGATTTCGGTTACCATCATGCCGTTAACACCGGCACCGGTCAGCACTTCGCGCACTTCGTCAAGTTTGAATGGTTTGATCGTTGCAATGATCAGTTTCATATTTTCCTCGCTTGGTCTGCGGACAGGAGCGCCCGTGAATCTCTGATCCAAATGGCAGGCGAATCATTTTTTAGACAAGAAATTGGGGTGCGCCATTTTGACGAGTCGCGACTTTTTGATTAAAAAATGGCCACCACATAGGTTTTGCACTATTTTTAGGCAATGCAACAATGTTTAACGGATTGTTACACCCCCTCTACAAATCAGCAGAAAGTGTTTATCTTAGGGGGACGATAAAAACGAATAACGAGCAGTCATGGCCAGTTCCGGTAAAAAGCGTCCTCCTTTGGTCGCCCCAAAACGCAAATTTACTTCGAAAAAGACGGCGCCCAAAGGCGGCGTCGCCGGCAGCTTGGCATCCCGTATGATGCCCAACAGCACCAAGAAGGCCCCGCCCAAGCCAAAAGCAAGCAAGCCCAAGGTGAAAAAGAAAATCAAAACGACGGCAAAACGTAAAACTCCAGTCAAGAAAAAAGGCAATTTTGTGGTGCGGGTGCTGCGCTGGCTGTTTGGCGGAATCCTCCGCATTATATGGTGGGTGACGCTGCGCGTGGCAATTGTCCTGTTTCTGGTCGTGGGATCGGCAACCGCCTATTATTATCAAGGCTTGCCGGAAAATGCCCTTGCCCTGATGGATGACCGCAAACGCGGCTCTGTAACTATGGAAGATCGGACAGGTTCGGTTTTCGCATGGCGGGGAGATCAGTTCGGTGGCCTTGTCGATAGCAAAACCGTGGCTCCGGAACTGCGCAATGCAGTTGTGGCCACCGAGGACAAACGCTTCTATCGCCATTTTGGCCTGTCCCCACGCGGCATTATCGGCGCCATGCGGATCAACATACGCGCCGGACGCAATCCGTTCAAGGGTAATGGCGGCTCGACAATTACACAGCAGGTTGCCAAACGGGTATTCTTTTCCGATTTGGGCTCCATTGAGCGCAAACTCAAAGAAGTGCCGATGGCGCTGGCGCTTGAGCTGAAATACACCAAAGACGAAATTCTGACCATTTACATGAACCGCGCCTACCTCGGAGCGGGGAGCCACGGCTTCGAGGCCGCAAGTGAACGGTATTTCTCCAAATCCGCAACCGATGTAACCCTGCCGGAGGCCGCGATGCTTGCCGGTTTGCTCAAAGCTCCGTCATCTACGGCCCCGACACGCAACATCACCAAGGCACAGGACCGGGCGGGGCTGATTGTCGGGTTGATGTATGATCAAGGCTACATCACCAAAGCGGAAATGGAACAGGCCCGCAGAAATCCGGCGCGGCTCTCGCAAGAGGCCGCCTCCAAAACCGGTGGCTATTTTGCCGATTGGATCATGGAGGCCGGACCGGAATTTATCCTCAAGGACACGACAGAAGACATCGTCATCCGCACCACCTTTGACCGGCGCATCCAAAAAGCCGCAGAAGACGCGCTAAACTATATTTTTGAAACCAAGGTATCGAAATCATCCAAAGCGCAGGCCGCCATTGTGGTGATGTCACGGGACGGGGCGGTGCGCGCCATTGTCGGCGGACGGCGTTCCGGCATTGCAGGCGGTTTCAACCGTGCCACACAGGCCTTGCGGCAAACCGGATCGTCCTTCAAACCCTTTGTCTATGCTGCCGCGCTGGAACAGGGCTATCGCTATGACACAATTGTCGAAGATGCGCCGCTGACCATCAATATACCGGGGTCTGGCCCATGGACCCCGAAAAACTACACCAAAAAATATCTGGGACAGATCACCCTGACAACCGCTTTGGCCAAGTCGATCAACACCACAGCCGTAAGGGTTTCCGAGGCCATTGGCCGTGAACGGGTTCGGGCTGTCGCGCGGGATTTCGGGATCAAACACAAGCTCGCCGCCGGACCGGCGCTGGCGCTTGGGGCATCTGAATCCACATTGCTGGAAATGACCGGTGCCTATGCAGGCATCCTTAATTCCGGTCGCAGATCTACACCATACGGTGTACAGGTTCTGTCATTGCAGGGAGATTCCACGCCCTTGCTGAGTCATACCGATGAGTGGGGCAAACGGGTGATTTCTGATTATGCCGATCAGCAATTGGTTTACATGATGAATCAGGTGGTCGAAATCGGCAGCGGTCGGCGTGCCCGTATGAAGGGCTGGCAGGTCGCTGGCAAAACCGGTACCACACAGGGCGCACGCGATGCCTGGTTTATCGGGTTTACGGCGGATTATGTGGCTGGTGTCTGGATCGGCTATGACAACAATAAAAAGCTCAAGGGCACTACTGGCGGCGGTTTGCCTGCAGATATCTGGCGCGAAACCATGGTGCGGGTGCATGAAGGCCTGACACCGAAACCCCTGCCGATGTTTGTTCCTCCGCCGGAAGACGCGCCAACGTCCCTCCCTGAAGGTGAAGACAGGTCAACGGTCGCGGATGGTGTCCGCAAACTGCTCAATATCAAAAAACGGCCTCCGGATCGAAAGCAGCCTCTGCGCAAGGTTGGCGAGAAAATCAAACGTGATATCGACAAGCTCGATAAAGAGGCCGAAACGGTTCTGGGCAAGGTAATCAAGGGTATTTTCGGAAATCGCAAAGAAACGACGAATTAGGGCCAGGCCTTAAACCGTCTCCGAGAACTCATCCTTGGGCGTATGCAAGCGGATATGGCGCATAAAATGCCGTGCAGTTCGGGACAAGGGCCGGTGGTCGGGAGCCGTAAAATAGGTTTGATAGGCAATCGCCGAAGCAAACGGGCGGAATACCACCCCGTTATGAGGCATTTGCACCGATGGGAACGGGTTCACGATGGAAACACCCAACCCTTTGCGCACCAGATCAATCGCAGCAGTGGAAGTTGACGTCTCGCAAATAACGCGCGGTGTTGCCTGATGTTCATGCAACAATTTATCCAATTGCGCGCGGCGCGCGTGGCGATAACTTTGGGCTACGAGGTTCTGATCGTGCAGATCCGCCGGACGAATAGTTGTATGCTGTGCCAAAGGGTGATCGCTCGGCATCACGCATGCGGCCAACGAGCGGCGAAAGGGAATGAGTTTGGCACCGGCGCGGGTTAATTCCACACCAATCAGGCCCAGATCAAAACGATCTTCCTGAATGCCCGCAATCACATCTTCTGATGTGCTGATCTCGAAGCTGATAAAATAGTCAGGGTTTGATTTCAAAAAACTGGAAATATGCCCAACGATGAAATGACTGGCAAAAGAAGGCGGTGCGATCAAGCGTAAAGTCTCTTGAAAAGTTTCGCTTGGGCCGTCGATCTCGTCCAATGCAGCAAACAGCGCGTCCAGCCGTGCGTTGAGCCGCACAGCGGCTGCGGTCGGGATCAAGCGGCCGGATTCCCGTTCAAACAGGGTCATGCCGACACGGGATTCCAGATTCGACAAGGATCGGGAAATGGCCGGCTGCGACAGCCCCAACCGGCGCGCGGCCGAAGCTGTGGTGTTGCCCTCCATCATCGCCCGCAAGGCCTGATATTCGGAAAACGAGTGCCAGGATTTTCGCGCCATAGTCTATACCTTACCTTATTGCTGCATAACTATAACTTATATGTATGCCTCTAGCCTAGAGGGAAACCGGCTTGTTAATGTAGGTAAGTCACGGAATCAGCACCTATTTTTTAGATGCAGCCCCTCCGACACCCTTATATCTGGAGAGTTTCTTGCAGCACCAAAATCAACCGATGATTTTCGATGGACACAATGATGTTCTGCTCAAGCTGTTGATCAACGGTGGCGTGGATGCTGCGCCGACCTTTGTCAGCGGGCGCAAAGGGCAGATTGATATTCCCCGATCCAAGACCGGCGGATTTGGTGGCGGTTTTTTCGCTCTCTATGTGCGCTCGCCCGATGGGGACGGTGTCAGTCTGGATGACAAATATAACGAAATGAACCAACCGGCCTATGACCTGCCGTTGCCGCCGGCAATGGATCAAGCGGCAGCTCTGCCGGTTATCATGGAAGAAATCGCCATCCTGCTGAAGCTCGAAGAATTGGGTGCACTGAAAATTTGCCATACAGCGGATGATCTGCGCAGCTGTTTTGCCAGCGGCAAGATGGCCGCCATTATGCACATGGAAGGGGCCGAAGCCATTGATGCGGATCTGCATGCGCTTGAAGTTTTCTATGCGGCGGGGTTACGTTCCCTCGGACCGGTCTGGAGCCGCCCGACGGTTTTCGCCCACGGGGTGCCGTTCCGGTTCCCATCCACTGGCGACATTGGGCCGGGGCTGACCGATGCCGGTGTGCGGCTGGTGAAACGCTGTAACCAGCTGGGTGTGATGATTGACTTGTCCCATCTGAACGAGGCCGGTTTCTGGGATGTGGCCAAACATTCCGACGCGCCGCTGGTGGCAACCCATTCCAACGTCCATGCCATTTGCCCGCACGCCCGCAACCTGACCGACAAACAACTGGATGCAATTGCCGAAAGTGATGGTATGGTCGGGCTGAACTATGCCTGTGCATTTCTGCGCGAAGACGGGCAAATGCAATCGGATGTGCCGTTTGAAACACTGCTGGTGCATCTGGATTACCTGATTGACAAGCTGGGCGAAGATCGTGTTGGCTTTGGTTCTGATTTTGACGGGGCAATGGTGCCCACCGGAATTACCGATGTTGCAGGTTTGAACAACCTGCGCGCGGCGATGACTGCCCACGGGTATGACAACACCTTGATGAAAAAGATATGCCATGAAAACTGGCTGCGGGTGCTGGATAAAACTTGGGGCTAGGGCAGGAAAACTGCTGAAACATAAACAAGGGAGAGGACTTCTTAAATGAAACCATTCAAAAATATTATGACCGCTGTGGTCATGGGCTTTGCTGTCGGAATGACAGCCATGCCGGCACTGGCGGAAACGCCCGCCAACATGCTGGTGATTGCCAACCGGATTGACGATATCACCACGCTTGATCCGGCTGAATCATTCGAATTTGCCGGTTCCGACGTGAGCCGCAATATCTATGGCAAGCTGGTCAACTTTAACCCGCTTGATCTGGCTGCCGGCTATCAACCGGATCTGGCCGAGAGCTGGACCGTATCCGAAGACGGCAAAACCATCACCTTCACCATGCGTGAGGGCGTGAAATTTGCTTCCGGCAATCCGGTGCGCGCCGAAGACGCCGCCTTTTCGCTGCGCCGTGCGGTTGCTCTGAACAAGACGCCGTCCTTCATCCTGACCCAGTTCGGTTTCACCCCTGAAAACGTGAATGAAACCATCAAGGTTTCGGGCAACACCGTGTCGATCACCACCGACAAACGCTATGCGACGTCCTTTGTGCTGAACTGTCTGACAGCCACAATCGGCGGCATCGTGGACGAAGTCGAAGTGATGAAGCACGAAGTTGACGGCGACATGGGCAACACCTGGCTGAAAACCAACACAGCCGGTTCCGGTGCCTATACTTTGGTTAGCTGGAAGCCGAATGACTCCGTGACCCTGAAATCCAACCCGAATTTCTACATGGGCGAGCCTGCCATGAAGAAAGTCATCGTACGTCACGTTCAGGAAAGCTCGACCCAGCGTCTGATGCTGGAACGCGGCGATATTGATGTGGCCCGCAACCTGAACCCGGATGATGTGGCCGGTATCAGTGGCAAAGATGGCGTTGCCGTTGACAGCGCGCTGCGGGGTCGTTTGATGTATATCTCGGTCAACCAGAAGCACCCGATCCTGTCCAAACCGGAAGTGCGTCAGGCGATCAAATATCTGGTGGATTATGAGGGCATGCAAAACAGCTTCCTCAAAGGCCAGTACACCATTCACCAGAACTTCTTGCCGGCAACCTATCTGGGTGCTGTGGATGAAAATCCGTTCAGCCTGAACATTGCCAAAGCCAAGGAACTGCTGGCCAGCGCCGGTGTTGGTCCGTTTGAAATCGAGGTCGGTGTGCGCGAAGCACAAGAACGTATCGAAATCGCCCAGTCCTTGCAAAACACCTTTGCACAGGCAGGTATCACGCTGAAAATCACTGTCGGGACCGCCAAACAGATCCTGTCACGGTATCGGGCACGCGAACTGGATATGTACATGGGTGCCTGGGGACCGGATTATCCGGATCCACACACAAATGCCGGTACATTCGCCTATAACCCGGACAACTCCGACGAAGCCCATGCGACCGGCCTTCTGGCTTGGCGCAATGCCTGGGACACAGATGGCCTGACCGAAAAGGTTGCTGCTGCTGTGGTCGAAGGCGACCGTGATGTGCGTGCGAAAATGTATGCCGACATTCAGGCCGAATTCCGCGAAAAAGCACCGTTTGCCATTCTTTACCAGAAGATCGAGCAAACAGGCCGTGCGGAGAACGTGCAGAACCTGAATCTGGGTGGCGCGATTACCGCCGTGTCTTACTGGCCAGTGACCAAGTAAATGGCCATGGCTGAAAACAACGGAAGCGGGCGACGCAAGTCGCCCCTTTTACCGCCCGCGCTCGTCACGGTTCTGAAAACCCTTGGTTCGGTGATTGTCACCATGCTGGGGCTGACCTTTGTGACCTTTGTAATTGGTCGGGTGATGCCGATTGATCCGGTGCTGTCCATTGTAGGCGAACAGGCCAGTAAATCCACCTATGACGAGGCCTATGCGGCGCTGGGGCTGGACAAGCCGATCATAGTACAATTTTTCTATTACATCTGGGATGTGCTGCACGGTGATTTCGGGGTGTCGTTGCTGAATGCACGCCCTGTCGCCGAAGACATCCGCCGGGTGTTTCCCGCCACGCTGGAGCTGGCCACCATCGGCACCTTTCTGGGTGTTGTTCTGGGCGTGCCGCTGGGCGTGATCGCCGCGGTCAAGCGCGGCACATGGATCGATCAGGTCGCCCGCGTTGTGGCGCTGATCGGATATTCCATGCCGATTTTCTGGCTGGGCCTGATGGGCCTTTTGATCTTTTACGGTATTCTTGGCTGGGTCGGCGGACCAGGCCGTCTGGGTATTTTCTATGAGGACATCGTCCCCACGGTCACCGGCATGATCCTGCTGGACAGCATCCTTGCCGGTGAATGGGATGTGTTCTGGAATGCTACCACCCATATCGTATTGCCGGCCTCTATTCTTGGCTATTATTCCATGGCCTATATCAGCCGCATGACCCGCTCGTTCATGTTGGAACAACTGAGCGCGGAATATATCACCACCGCGCGGGTCAAGGGCCTGCCGGAACGCACGGTGATCTGGCGGCACGCCTTTGGCAATATCAAGGTGCAGCTGGTTACGGTGATTGCCCTGTCCTATGCCAACCTGCTGGAAGGTGCGGTTCTGACCGAAACCATTTTTTCATGGCCCGGAATTGGCCAGTACATCACCACTGCGCTGTTGTCGGCGGATATGAATGCGGTGCTGGGCGGCACGGTTGTTGTCGGGCTGATCTTTGTGCTGCTGAACATCTTTTCCGACCTGCTTTATCGTTTCTTTGATCCGAGGGCGACGAAATGACCGATATGACAACCAAACCAACCCTGCGCGAATGGTTGCTGACCGACACGCCGACCTCGCGCCGTCATGCCAAATTTGCAGCGATGTATACGGGGTGGCTCAATCTGAAATCCAACTCCATGGCG
>JALWOO010000553.1 GCA_027083485.1 Amylibacter sp.
ACCGGCACCGGCGGCTACACCATTCACCGCGCAGATCACCGGAAATTCCAGTGACCGGATCAGGCGGATCAGCGGATTGTAAAAGGTCGCGATGGTATGGCCAAGGTCGGGCGGGCCATCCATTTTCGCCGGGTCGCGGTCGCCCAGATCCTGACCGGCACAAAACCCGCGACCGGCTCCTGTCAAGAGAACCGCCCGCGCGCCATTATCCCGCGCTGATTCCAATGCAGCTCGCAAGGCAAGGTGCATTTCATCGGTAAAGCTGTTTAGTCGATCCGGTCGGTTCAGGGTGATTTCCATCCAATTACCGTGATTTTCTACCAGAATAGTATCGCTCATCGTCATCCCCGCAAGATTTCTCGCAATCAGACTTGCATAACCCGAACGGTCGGTCAATAATAAATCATGCAGCATCTGGGAGGGATTTTGCCATGTTCAATCTGACAGCACCACCGGAAGGGTTCCACGAGAACCCCTATCCGGTCTACCGCCAGCTTCGTGAAGAAGCGCCGGTTTGTCGGCAGGCGGATGGCTCTTTCGTGATTTCCCGTTATGCGGATCTGGATATGATCTATCGGGATACCAAGCGGTTTCTGTCGGACAAAAAACAGGTGTTCGCGCCGAAATACGGGATTGAGTCGCCGCTCTATGAACATCACACCACATCGCTCGTTTTCAACGACCCTCCGCTGCACACGCGGGTACGCAAGGTTATGGTCGGAGCATTGAACCCGCGCGCGCTGGCGCAGATGGAACCGGGGCTGATCGAAATGGTGGACCGGCTGCTGGACGGAATGCAAAATGAGGTCGAACTGATCGAGCATTTTGCCGGCGCGATTCCGATCGAGTTGATTGGCAACCTGCTGGGCATTCCTGCCGATGCCCGCGAACCGCTGCGGGATTGGTCACTGGCCATCCTTGGCGCGCTGGAACCGGCGCTGACGCCGGAGCAACTGGCCACGGGCAATCAGGCGGTGACGGACTTTCTAACCTATTTGCGCGATATTATCGAAGATCGCCGCCGCAACCCTCTTGATCCGGCGACCGATGTGCTGACCCGTCTTATTCAGGCAGATGACGACGGCGGGCTGACCGATGTGGAGCTGTACCAGAACTGTATTTTCATCCTGAATGCGGGCCATGAAACCACCACCAACCTGATCGGCAATACGCTTGCCTTGCTGGATCAGGACCGCGCGGCGCGGGCGGAATTGCTGGCCAGGCCCGATCTGATCAACACTGCCGTCGATGAATTTCTGCGCATGGAAAGCCCGAACCAGTTCGGCAACCGCTTGACCACAGAAGGCATCACCTTGCACGGCACCAAAATCCCCGCCGGTAGCGATCTGCATCTGTGCATCGGTGCCGCCAACCGTGATCCGGCGCAGTTTGACGATCCCGACCGGCTGAAGCTGGACCGCCGACCCAACAAACACCACGCTTTTGCCGGTGGCGCGCATACCTGCGTCGGGGCCACACTGGCCCGCATGGAAGGCCGCGTTGCCGTGGGCCGTCTTCTGCACCGTTTCCCGAATTATACGCTAACTACAGGGGCCAAACGCGCCGGACGTATCCGGTTTCGCGGTTTTGAACGCCTGCCTGCCATTCTGACCTAAGGACACGACATGACACTTTTGCAAATCAACAGCTTTGCCGCCGGTAACTGGATCGCCCCCGACAGCGCCGCCCGCCCGATCGAGGACGCTGTCACCGGTGCGGTTTTTGCACAGGCCGGTAATGGTGCGCTGGATGTTCAGGGGATGCTGGATTACGCCCGCACTGTGGGTGGCCCTGCCTTGCGCGCCATGAGTTTTCACGACCGCGCGCGGATGCTCAAGGCATTGGCCCTGCATCTGGGAAAACACAAACAGGCGCTTTACGATCTGTCCTTCCGGACCGGTGCCACGCAGGCTGACCACATGATTGATGTGGATGGCGGCATCGGCACGACCTTTGTTTTTGCCTCCAAGGGGCGGCGCGAAATGCCGGATGGTCAGGTCTATGTGGATGGCGACACTGAACAACTGTCGCGCAACGGCAGCTTTCTGGGGCAACATATCTACACGCCGCTGCAAGGCGTGGCGGTGCATATCAACGCGTTCAATTTTCCTGTCTGGGGGATGCTGGAAAAGCTGGCCCCGACCTTGCTGGCCGGTGTGCCCGCGATTGTGAAACCGGCCACCGCCACCTGTTATGTCACCGAACTTTGCGTTCGGCTGATGCTGGACAGCGGCATTCTGCCGGAGGGTGCGCTGCAACTGGTGTCCGGCGGGCTGGGCGATATGCTGGACCGGCTGACGCTTCAGGATGCGGTGGCCTTTACCGGCTCGGCCCATACGGCGCTGAAATTGCGTTCGGCCCCGCATATCCTTGAAAACGCCATTCGCTTTACCGCAGAACAAGACAGCCTGAACGGTTCCATCCTTGGGCCGGATGCGCAGCCCGGCACGCCCGAATTTGACCTGTTCGTCAAAGAAGTTTGCCGTGAAATGACCACCAAGGCAGGGCAGAAATGCACCGCCATCCGACGCATTATTGCGCCGGAACCGCTGGTGCAGCCGGTAATCGAGGCCCTCTCCGCACGTCTGGCCAAAACCGTGATCGGTGCGCCTGAACTGGCCGAAACCCGCATGGGAGCGTTGGTTAACAGCAGTCAGAAACGCGACGTGCTGGAAAAGGCCGACATCATCAAAACCGAGGCCGAGCGCGTATTTGGCAACCCCGGTGATTTCACCGTCACCGGTGCCGATGCCGCCAAAGGCGCCTTCCTGCCGCCAATGCTGTTTCATTGCGCCGATCCCGACACCGCGCAGCGGGTGCATGACACCGAGGCCTTTGGCCCTGTGTCTACCGTTATGGGCTATCGCGATCTGGATCATGCAGTGGCGCTGGCGAACAAGGGCCAGGGCTCGCTTGTGGCCTCTGTCATCACCCGCGATCCGGAGGTGGCGCGTCAGGTGGCGCTGGGGGCAGGGGCCTTTCACGGACGCATTTACATCAACAACCGCGACAGCATGAAGGAATCCACCGGCCACGGTTCCCCCCTGCCGCATATGACCCACGGCGGGCCGGGGCGTGCCGGCGGGGGCGAGGAACTCGGCGGTATTCGCGGGGTGAAACATTACATGCAACGCACCGCGATTCAGGGCAGCCCGGATATTCTGACGGCCATTGGTGGCAACTGGGTGCCCGGCGCAACCGAGCTGGTTTCAAAGGAACACCCCTTTACCCAGCGGTTCCATGACCTGCAAATCGGCCAGACCCTGCACACCGCCCCGCGCGAAATCACGCTGGAGGACATCGAACATTTCGCCACTTTCACCGGCGATACATTCTATGCCCATATGGATGACGCCGCCGCCCAACGGAACCCGTTCTTTCCGGGCCGCGTGGCGCATGGCTATCTATTGCTGTCCTTTGCCGCTGGTCTGTTTGTGGAACCCAACGAAGGGCCGGTTCTGGCCAACACCGGCCTTGATAACCTGCGCTTCATGCAACCGGTCAGTGCTGGCGACAGCATTAAGGTGCGCCTGACCGTCAAGAAGAAAACCAAACGCAATGACGAATACGGCGAAGTGCGCTGGCATGTGACCCTGACCAACCAGACGGATGACCTTGTGGCGGAATATGAATTGCTGACGATGGTTGCCTATTAGGCCCGTCATGGCCTACCAAGAGCCATGACCCATACAACCGACACCCGCTTTGAGACCGCCCGCGCTGCCCTGACCGATCTGGGCAGTGCCAAGGTCTGGTCGTTGATTGTCACCGTGATGGGGGATATGGCGGCTGATCCGGGGGCGGCAATTTCCGGTGCCTGTCTGGCCGAAATACTGGCCCCTGTCGGCGTGCGGCCCGAAGCCCTGCGGGTGGCTTTGCACCGGCTGCGCAAGGATGGCTGGATCACCAGTGACAAGCAGGGGCGCTCCAGTCACCACAGCCTGACGAAATCGGGCCTTGAGCAAACCCGCGCCGCCGCGCCGCGCATTTATGCGCGCCAGCCGGAATATGACGGCCCTTGGCATCTGTTCTGGGCCAATCCGGAACAGGCGGGCGATCCACCTTTGGGCGCGATTAAGCTGGGACGGGGGGTGTATTTGGGGCAGGGGGCAAAACCTGCAGCCGAAGGGTATTTGTGCATAAGCGGCGGGCAGCCCAAGGTGCCGGACTGGTTGCGCGCGCAGCTTGGCCCAGCCTCGTTGATAGAGGCCTATAATGATTTGGCAACGGCCCTGAAAACCGTCGCAAAAACATTGGGGGCTGATGCGGGGTTAACCCCGCCCCAAACCGCCTGTTTGCGCATGCTGATTGTGCATTACTGGCGGCGAACCCTGCTGCGCCATCCCGCCCTGCCGGTGGATTTCTTCCCCGCGAACTGGCAGGAAACCACATGCCGCCAGCAGGTAACGGCCCTGCTAGATCTGCTGCCAAGGCCGAAATTGGCCGGGATGAGCCTTTCCTAACGGTCTTCCATTGCCAGCCGAATTCCCAAGCCCACAAGAATTGTTCCCAACCCACGATCCAGCCACATGCCAAAACGCGGGTTGTTGCGCAGTTTGTTTGTCAGCCGTTCACCTGCAATCACCAGCGGCGGTTCGATAAAGGCGGCAACAACGATAATCAGGAAACCATGAAAAAACAACTGTGCCCAGACCGGCCCTGCATCCGCCACAACAAATTGGGGAAGGAAGGCAAGGAAAAACACCGCGACTTTGGGGTTGAGAACCGCGACAATAATACCTTGGCGAAACACTTTGCCG
>JALWOO010000554.1 GCA_027083485.1 Amylibacter sp.
TGATCCGCACATTTGCCAATTGGCGTGACCGGTTCGGTGCGTTCTTTGTGTTGCGCCCGCACCCCTCTTTCACCCAGATCGAGGGGGTTACAGAGCCGTTCCCGGAAAGCGCGCCGCCGGTGATCATCCCGCTGCGCATGAGCGTGGATGATCTGGACGCGCTGGTCGCTTTTGTGGCCACAATTGCGCCGGCCGATCTGGGGGCACCGCTGGTGCATCAGTGATCGCGGCGCTTGGAGAAATAGTCTTCGGTGGTGACGACGCGGGGCCGTTGGCGGCCCTGAAACGGGTTGTCTGTTGCGTGGTATTGCGCCTGAATGCGGCAGTTGTCGCACATCTGGATCAGGCGGGCGGTGCCACTGGTGGCGAACATATCGTGTTTGCCGGCCAGTTTTTCGGTGATTTTTTCAATGGTGGATTTCACCCCGAACAAGGCCCCGCACTCGACGCAGGCAAAGGGTTCTTCCTCGTGCAGGACGGTTTGGCTAAAGGCCTGATCTGACAGGTCGAATTGTGGCTTCAGGGTGATGGCCTTTTCCGGACAGACCCGCGTACACAACCCGCATTGCAAACAGGCGTCTTCCTGAAAACGCAGCTGTGGCATGTCCGGATTATCCGCCAGTGCGCCGGTGGGGCAAAGCGCGGCGCAGGACAGGCAGAGGGTACAGGCGTCCGGGTCCACAACCACCGCGCCATGAGGCGCACCTACGGGCAGGGGCAGGGGCGTTTCCGGTTTGCCGTTCAAGGCAATGGCGGCTTGTCGTGCGATCTGGCGGCGGCTGCCCTGCGGCAGGATGGTGTCGGTTTTCGGGGTGGGTTTTACGGGGTGATAGAGGCTGTCGCACAGGGCATCCGGGTCGGTAATATCCAGCAATTGCAGACGGTTATCTCCGGCAATGGCCTGTGCCAGTTGCTGTTCGCCGCTCAGGGTGTCGCGTTCGGTTTTCGGGGCGAGCAGAATATCCACACGGGTAAACCCGCAGGCAAGGGCCGCCAGCATTTCCGCATGGCCAAAGCTGCACAGGGTGCTGACCTCCATCGGGATCACATCGGTGGGCAGGCCTTTGCCAAAACGGGCGGCGAGGCTGATCATTTCGCTGCCGAATTCCGCGTCATGCACCAACAGGCGCGGGGCTTTGCCGCCGGCCATGGCATAGGTTTGCGCAAGGGTTTGCAAGCGTTTGAAGGTGAATTCCGTGGGCGGCGCGGCAAAGGTGATTGCGCCGCTCGGGCAAAGCGCCACGCAAGAGCCGCAACCGGCGCAGATGGCCGGATCAATCGACACGTGGTCTCCCGCCGGTGAAATCGCCGAGGTGCAACAGTTGTCGATGCATTTGGAACAGCCGGTGATTTGGGCGCGGGAATGGGCGCAAAGGTGGTCCTGAAAATCGAGGTAAAACGGTTTTTCAAAGCTACCTTCCATCTGCGCGGCCTCGAATACCGCGTCAAACACCGCTTGCGGATTTTTCGGATCGGCCCGCAGATAGCCGTCGCGTTTTTGCGGGGCGGGAAACAGCGGCGTTGCCCCGCGCAGGTCAAGGATCACATCGCAATCGGTTTTCGCGCCGTTTCGCGGGGCCAACAGGGCGCGTTCGCCGCGCCCGCCAAGGTCGAATTGTTGCAGCGCATCAATGGTTACGGTGAAATTTCCAAGGCTGCCGGTGGCGTTTTTCAACCGGCCGATAACCACGTCAAAGCGCCGGTCTACGGGGGCCTCGGCGGCGGTTTCCAGCAGCACGGTGACGCTCAGGCTGTCCGCCAGTCGGGTGGCGACGGGCAGGGTAATTTCCGCATTTCCAAGGATCAGGCATTGCCCGTAAGAGGTGATTTCCAACTGCTTTACAGGGGGCTGTTTCAGTGAGGCGTCGCGGATCAGGGCCGCCATTTTCGGGGTCGGGTTTTCGCCCGGTGCTGTCCAGCCGGCGCGGTCGCGAATGTCGATGAATTCCGGCTGCGGGGCGTCAACTTCGGCGGCGAGTTCCTGAAAAATCTCGCGTTCCTGCAGGCAGGCAATCACCGCATCGCCTTTGCCGATTTCGCGGGCTGCCTGATCAATCTGGCGCGAGCAAAGGGCTGTGTAGACACGCGAGCAGGGCATGCCCGTGGCCGTTTCAAGGGCCGGAGCGTCCACTGTCTGGCTTCCAGAACAATCGCATAATATCAAACGTTTAGTCATCATATTTCCAATGGTATTTCACGTGTTTTGACCGTTGTACCGGCTGATTCCCTTTCTGTCATACGCACGGGTTTGCACAGAGGTAAAGCTTTTTTCGCAGGGCAGGTGATTCGGTTTTTCGGGGCGAATTTTTCCCTGATTAAACCGATCAGGAATTGGCGAGTGGACATTATGTCCCACCCTTGGCGGGGGCGGCGCGGCCGTGGGACTTATTGTCCAGAGTGCCGGCTTAAACTGTAAATATTCCGGTAATTATTCAGGAATTTCTTGGTGAATTCCGGATTTGGGGGCAATCTGGGGGTGCAAGAGCCGAGGAAAAATTTTTGAAGCACTCACCGACCACAAGCATGCCTTTGGGCATTGTGATCCGCAAATCGCCGGGCGTAACCCGCTGGGCGAAATGGAACTGGCGTGTGGTGGCGGTTTTGCCCGGGGCGGCACCGGAGGACTGGCGCGAGTTGCGCCGTGATGGCGATGCGGTGGAATTCCATGCGGCGACGGTGGATCTGGAATTGTGGCACGGCGAGGCGGAATCCTATCTGACCGGCCTGTCAACGCGGGTGCCGTCGATTTACGTGATTTTAACCGAAAGCGACGGGCCGCAAGGCGTGGATGTGTTGCTGGCGACGGCCTCTCCTTATGAAGCGCAGGACTATGCGGATAGCGGCGAGGAGATCGTTGAGCAGGTGCCAATGTCCGAGGCTCTGATGGCCTGGGTGCGGGAATTTGTGGACGCCCATTACGAAGAAGAGGTTTTCGTCAAACGCAAACGCGACAAAAAACGGATTGATCTGGTGCAGGACGGCATCGGGGATGCGCGGATTTCCACGGCCAGCGATGTTTATCGCGCCCCTGCCAGCAAAAAGGCGGCGGTGCATTGAGCGGGCGCGCGGATATGTGGTCCCGGCGCAAGGCGGCGGTGCTGGCCGAGGCGGAGGCCGAAAAACAGGCGCAATTGGCGGCTGCTGTAGCGCAGGAACGCGCGGCGCTGGCGGAAAAAACCGATGCGGAGGCGCTGGCAGAGCTGGGATTGCAGGAGCCTGAAACCTTGCAGGCGGGGGATGATTTTTCCGCCTTTATGCAGGCGAAGGTGCCGGAGCGTTTGCGCAAACGGGCGTTGCGGGTGCTTTGGCGCAGCAATCCGGTTCTGGCGAATGTGGATAATCTGGTGGATTACGGCGAGGATTTTGCCACCGAGGGCGTGCTGGGCGAGGTGATCCAGACGGTTTATCAGGTCGGCAAAGGGATTTTGGCGGAACCGGAAGAGGCAGAGCCGGAAGCGGTGGTGGTGGCAGAGACCACGGAAATCGTGGCGTTACCGGAGGAGCCGGCAGGAGTTTCCCTGTCCGTGGAAACACCCGAAAATACCGAAATTACAGAAAATACCGAATTTAGGGCAAAGCGCCGTATGCGTTTTGCCTTTGCGGATGAGGAATGACTATGACAGCACAGGCCCAAACCCATGACATCGCGCAAGAGGATCGGTTGCGTGCCGATTTTTACGGATTTCTGAGCGCGCTTCTGGCGCGTCCGGCCAGCGCGGAGCTGCTGACGCAGACGGCAGCGCTGAGCGGGGATGACAGCGATTTGGGGCAGGCGATCAACGCGCTGGCGCGGGTGGCCAAGGTCTGCAAGGCGCCGGCGGTGGAGAGTGAATTCAACCGTTTGTTTATCGGGTTGGGGCGGGGTGAGCTACTCCCCTATGGCAGTTTTTACCTGACCGGATTTTTGAACGAAAAACCGCTGGCGGCCCTGCGCAAGGACATGCTGGGCCTGCGGATCGAACGGGAAAAGAATGTGTTCGAGCCGGAAGACAATATTGCCAGCCTGCTGGAAATGATGGGCGGTATGATTACGGGGCGCTTTGGGGCACCGGTGCCGCTGGAACGGCAGGCGGAATTTTTCAACAAACATATCGCGCCTTGGGCGGGGCATTTTTTCGCGGACCTCGAGGCCGCGCAAAGCTCGGTTTTCTATGCGGCCGTCGGGGCTGCCGGCAAGGCGTTTATCGAAATCGAGCGCGAAGCGTTTCGGATGGCGGGTTAACCCGCATTAACCGGCCCGATGGGCCATAACAAAGGGAGGAACAAGCATGAGCGACGAAAAACAAGCCACTAACCGGCGTGATTTTCTGAAGCTGGCGACAGTTTCCGCACCGGCGGCATTGGCCGCTGTCAGCGTTTCGGGGGAGGCTGCCAAGGCCGCAACCGATGAAAAGACCAGTGGTCTGCGCGATACGGAACACACGCGCGCCTATTTCGACAGCGCCCGCTTCTAGGCGCGTCATTCACCGGATCCAATGGTTGCGAGACGCCCGACGGATCTGAAATCAATAACCCAGGGAACCGGGGGAAGCCGGGGACCAGCAAGGGAGAATACCATGCTCAGGAAAAAAACCAACGGGGTTGCGCGACGCCCCCAGCGGAACAGCCTCCTGTCACAGGTTGCCGAAAAATCGGTAGATCGGCGTGCATTTTTGCGCGGCTCCGGTCTGGCAATCGGCGGATTGGCCGCCATTGGCGCCACCGGCGGCACTGTAACGAAAGCCTCGGCGGCAACAGCCGCACAAGGCGCAGTAG
>JALWOO010000555.1 GCA_027083485.1 Amylibacter sp.
CTGCAATAGCGTAAAGCTGATTTGTCTGCGGATTAATTGTACAGGAACGAAGCGGTTTATAACCGGAATTGCCGACTTGAGCCGCCTCTCCGGATTGGAGATTTAACATAACCAAAGCTCCGCCGGAAGCTCTTCCGGAAGTAGCGTACATATTGTCTTTATAAACCTCCTGAATAATATAACCTTCGCCGTTAAGAATAACGTACTGATCGGTATCGTCATTTCTGATAAAAAGCGTGTCTGTGCGGAGACTGTCAATCGAAGGAATAAATTTAAGTCTCACTGTAAGCGTATCAAAAGCGTTTAAGGAAGTGGGAATGAACGAGTTCAACATTGTAAAATCGGGATTGGATGTTGAAACCGAGGAAATGTTAAGAGGCTGACGTCCCCAATTAGTGATTTTAACTACTTGTTCGTCGCTTTCCTGCCCAACTTCAATTTGTCCGAAATCCAATCTGTTAGCCGAAACGCTCACTGTGG
Source organism: Amylibacter sp. (assembly GCA_027083485.1). Taxonomy (GTDB): domain Bacteria; phylum Pseudomonadota; class Alphaproteobacteria; order Rhodobacterales; family Rhodobacteraceae; genus Amylibacter. The sequence continues at coordinate 481 of JALWOO010000555.1, forward strand.
CGTTTTGATATGGATGCGCTCTAACACCGGCAATCCAAACGCCCCAATCATTTGTTGCATTAACAAATTCGGTCGAAAAATAAACATTGCTCGGATCGGAAGGATCCACCCAAGCGCCGCTGTAATCTCCCCAGCGATTTCTCGACCCGCTGTAAGTTACCACGTAATTACCATGTCCGGGCTCTAACATTTTATCTTCGGTCGTAAAAATTGCTCCGGGTGAGATTACCGAGAAAAAAGCTCCCATATACTCGTCATTTGCCGAGCGGCTGTAGGTAACAAAAGAGTTGTCGCTTCCGTCAATTGCAATTGCAGGATAAGAATGGTAATGTTCGCCATCTCCGAAAACTATGTCTTGTTCGGCGGTCATCGAGGATACGTCAACCTGAACAAAACTAACGCCGGAATATGAACCGTCTTTAACGGCGTGGACCATATATAAATAACCATCTTTATAAAGAGGCTCGTTTCTTAAATTTTTCCCGCCGCCGTCGATTCTCGGCGAGCCGCCGCCGAGCTGATTCGGATCGGGAGGATTTGAGTAAGAGACTACGGAAACAGCCGCGCCGTCTAAAGTCGGGTTGGAAATCGGATCAGATAATGTGTAAACTCCAACGC
>JALWOO010000556.1 GCA_027083485.1 Amylibacter sp.
GATACCGCCTCTTGGCTTCTTCCTGCCGCCCGAACTCGCGCACCATGTTTTCGATGGCGATCTCGTCGGATTTATCCGCATAGCGGAACTCGCTGTCCGCATAGCGGTTGATTTCCTGTATCACCATTTCCACGGTGATCGGCTGCGCCAGTTCGGCAATCATGTTGCGCTTGGTGTCATAGTCCTTGTTCAGAAACAGATCGGTGTTTTCCATCCATTCATCGGGCAATTCGAAATCCATGGCGCGAACCTTGACCGCATCGGTGATGTTCTTGATGGCGCGGCCGGTGAAGCGGTCGTCGGCCTGTTGAATCCCCTTCAGGTAGGCCCCCATTTTGGCGATGGTGTCCAGCTCGCCGACCTCCGATTGCACGCGGTCGAATACCTTGAGCAAACCCTCCTCATGCGGGCGGGAATAGCTCTCGTAGCTCGCCGCTACGGCCTTTTTGATCTCCTGTGCGGCGAACAGTTCGTGCTGGCCTACCGGAATATCGTGGTTCTTGCCCATCAGCAGATAGAGGATGTCGATATAATCCTCCCGCGTTTTCGGCCCGTCCACCAGAAACCGCGCCGCTGCCCGTTGGCGCAGGGCGTCGTCCACGTTTTCGGGATAGTTGGAGAACATGCCGAACGTACAATTGCCGCGCACAACCGTGTTGGCTCCGGCAAAGCTCTCCATCAACACGGCGGTGATTTCCAACTGCCCCGCGCTGGATTGCCTGTCACCACGTTTGCCCGCCAGTTGGTCGATATCGTCAATGGTGCCAAAACCGATCACATGCGGATCAATCACGTTGGTGATAAACGCCTTGGCATTCTGCGCGGATTTCCCCTGATAGCTGTCGATACTGTCGGTGGAAAGGTTCTGATAGCGGAACGGATAGCCCGCGTTCTGGCAGTACTCGTTGATCATCCCCGCCATCATCTGAATCAGCGTGGTTTTCCCCGTGCCCGGCTTGCCATCGCCCATAAAGGTAAAGATAAAGCCGCCAAGATCGGCAAAGGGGTTCAGTTGCCGGTCAAAATCATAGGCCATCAGCATCTTGGACAGCTTCATCGCCTGATATTTGGCGATATGGTTGCCCACGACCTCGTTCGGTTTCTTGAAGGTCATGGTCAGCTTGCTGGACTTGCCACGCGACGCGGGCGCAAATCCGTTGATGTCGAAATCATCCGCTTCAACGCGATAACTGACGGCGCTGAATGGCTCCAGCCGCGCGGTGCTGCCTGCCCGCAGGGCCACCTTTTCCATCAGCTTTTCACAATAGGCGATGATGGTCGGGACCAGCTGTTCCTCGGTCTTGGCGAATGTGGCCAAGTCCTGATCCAGTTCCCACAGCGCGCCGTGCAGGGCGGTGGTGGGATTGTCGGTCAGAATTTCCTCGACCTCGCCAATTTCAACGCTGGTGTCACCGGCCGAGGACGCCAGCAAAAACGCGGTCATATTGGCGAAAACATGCAGGGAAATCAGGCTGGCCGCCGCCAGCAATTCGCCAAATTCGGCGGATTTGCTGCGGGGCAGGCTGCCGGAGAGGTTTTCCTTGAGCATCTCGCTCAGTCCGGTCTGATCTGCGTATTGATCCACCACCACATGCGCCACCGCCAGCGCGCGGCGCAGGGCCTGCAACACCCGCGCTTGCGCAGGCGAGGTTAACGGATCGCTTTCGTCCGCGCCCTCGATCCGGTCGATCAGATTGACCCCTTCGGGGCGCGCAGTGCTGCGGGTCACCAGCCCCGGCGTGGTGGAGCGAAACCGTCGCCGTGTGCCGATGCCGCTGGAGCGTTCCCTTGCAGGGGCCGCCTCGCGCGCCTTGGCGATGCGCGGGGTGTGGTCGAACCCGTTCAGCATCCCCACCGCCGCGCCGTATTGCGCGCGGATCCGGTCTTCTTTCAATTCCATCAAATTCTGTGACGTCGACATAAATTGCCCCTATTTATAACTCAAAATCCGCTCACCCGCGCCCAGCACATATTTGCGCACGCCGCGCAGGCCCGGCGGGTTCTTTTCTTCCAATACCTGATAGGCCCGCTGGGGCAGGATCAACGAGCGCTGCACCTCGCTGGCCCCGCTGTCGCTGCCCGATTTGTCCAGATTGAAAATCTGGCGTTCGGCGGAACTGAAAAAACCGGTCTTTTCCGTGGTGGTTTTTTCCGACCAAAGGGTTTCCGTGGTCCATGCCAGCGCCCAGTCCAGCCCCTCTTTGCCGCTGGCCTCGGCCAGAACATCGCGCAAGGGGCCGTTCTGACGGGTGAACCAGTGCGAATACATCGGCCCCAGAAACACCCGACGCAGTTTTTTCGGGTGCAATTCGTCAAAATCCTGATCGAATCCGTGGGCAATGGTCACCAGCTTCAGCGCCGACACCGCCTGCGCCATCAGATGGCTTTGCACCTGTGGCCAGCGCTCCCGATCCCGTGGCAATGCAATGCGGCCGCTGTCTTCAATATCCATCAGATAAACCACCGGCAGGTTGGTTTGACTGTCGTAACTGGCCCAATGCAGCAGATAATACCGCCGGTCCCCGCCCCCGACATCCCCGCGCCAGATCGCCTGCGGGTCGTTTTGCGCCAGAAACAGCGAAGAATTCATCAATTCCTGATAATAGAGCCGCTGTGACAGAGCAAACTGCAACCGCTTCGGGGTTTTGTGTTCGTTCAGAATATAGCGCACCATATCCTGTTTCAGCTGCTTTTCAGTGGCCAGATTATCCAGATGCCGCCCCGCATTCAGCGCGTCATTGGCCATTTGCAACAGTTCCTGATAGATCGGGAACCCGCTGTCGGTGGTGTCGATGGTCAGGCCGGAAGGCAGCAGATCCGAGACCCGCCCCGCCAGCAAATGCTTGTAACTCAGCGCCGTAAACGAATTGGCCAGCGCGCGCAGATACCCTTTGACCACCCTGCCTTCGTTGCGCCCCAAACCGCCTTCGTCCATGGTCATATCGGCCACTCGCGACAAATGCCCCATGATGCGTTCGAATTTGGCGAAATAGCGGCGGGTTTCATAGGCCCCTTCAAGGGCTTTGTGGTCAAGAGTCAGATTGGTTTTCATAAATTCATCCGAAATTCAGGAGCGTATGCAAATGGTTCAATCATCGCTCCAGGATTGCAAGGCCTGCATCAGTTCAAGCGCGGCATTGGCATTGGCCTCGGGGACATCCCTTGACTTTGCCTTTTTGGTTTTGGCTTTTTTGGTCTTTTTGGCTGTTTTCATAGAGGATTTGGCCTGTGAAACCTTTGGCTTGCTCGTGGGGGATACAGGCTCTGACGTGGCAAGGATTTCCGGTTCTATCCCGTTTTGCGCCAGCAATTGCGTATACAGAGCCTGTGTCATCAAGACGAATTGAGATTTTCCGTGGCGAGTGATTTCTATGGGCCCGCCTGCCGCTGCCATCAATACATCACCGGTGTTATTTGCCAGTTCGGTCGCTGTAAAACCCCGCATCTGCAACTCCTTTAAGTTTATCCAATTTCACCATTATAGCTAATTTGGATAAATTCGCAAGAGTCACCCAACCTAAAGGAGAACCTACGCCCCATACAGGTTTTTATCATGCTTTTCGACGATCTTTTCAAACCGGCGGGCGAAACGTTCGTCCGATTTTGCCTTTTCTTCCAACACTTTGCGGGCAAAAACCATATGGTCTTCATGGGCTTCCATCATCTCGGCCATGCGGTTGTTGGTAGCAGCACCGATAGCGGCCATGGCGGATTGGGCCTCCTCGTCCGTGCGCACGCCGATTTCGTTGATCTTGTGCGCCACGTCCTGTTGTTGCGCGGTTTTCAAGGATTTGGTCAGGGCATCATACAAAACAACCCGCTGCTTGGTGTCGGTTTGCAGCTTGTTGATCAGCACCATTTGCGTTGCCGCCTGATTTTGCAGGCTGTCCACCCATGTCTTGCCGGTTTCGATATAACGTTCCAGCGTCTGGCTATTGGCCAGCTTGACCTGTTCTTCCTGTGCCAGCTCGTTATATTTGGCATTCATTTCGGCCAGTTCGGTTTCAAGCTTGGTGCGCGCAGCCGCATCCTGTTCCATGGAAATCTTGTTTTCCAGCTCGATGATTTTCGGGTCCAGCGCCAGCAGCTCCGATTTGATCCGCTCCAGTTCCTGCACCACGAATTCGCGTTCATCCAGCGTTTCCACCAGATTGGCGCTCACGCGGTCCTTGTGTTCGTTCAGCGTGGCCAGCTGGGTTTCCAGCAGGTTCACAATCACATCGGATTTGGAAATCAGGTCCTGCAATTTATCATCAATGCTGGCCGTGCGCATGCGTTCCTGACGCAGGCTCTCAGAGCGCGCCTTGGAGAAAAAACCGACAAAGGTTTCCCAGCCGGTTTTGTTGCGCATCTGGTCGAAATCCTGACTGAAACCGGATGTGACATCATCCAGCCCCATGATCAGCTCGGCAATATTGGCATTCATCAGGTCCGTATGCGCATGCACATCTTCAAGCGAGGCATTTTCAATATCAATGGCGATATCTTCCCCCGAGGAAATCTTGGCCCGCGCCGTTTCCAGCTTCGAGGTCAATTCCGAAATTTTGGACTGCGCCGCCGCAACCTGCTCTTGTGATTCCTGAATTTGCGCGCCAAAATCGGCCATGTAATCAACCTCTCTATTATGATGTGTTGCCTTATATCTAGGGAGTGTTATTGCAGATTTAAATACAGAGGTCAGCGAGATTCTGCATTTTCGGCATAATTTCCGCCCAAACCCGAGGATAACCCCATGAAAACCGGC
>JALWOO010000557.1 GCA_027083485.1 Amylibacter sp.
GTATGAGCAGTAAGGCGTAGCCGCATAAAGCCCCCCAAACACCCCGACCCCGCCAAGGCCTTCGGCCTGCGAGGGGAGTGTTCTATTTCTGTTGATCCGTATAAAAGGTGGGCCCACCGTGCGGTTTTGCCGTTCAGGGGTGCCAAACCCTGTTCCCTCGGGACAATTCGCCCCTGTTTGATCAAGCGGTAAATCGGCGGCCCCGTTTTGGGGCCGGTACCACGTTTTGACGTCGGGCACAGGTATAGCGCATAAAGCATCAAAACCCCGTTAAGCCTGCGAACGCTGCTTGACCTTCCCCTATGGGCAGGTCGCATGCTTGGGCATAGACATTTTGGAAGGGGAGAAGATGGAAAGCTTTATACTGCTCTGGTTTGCTTTGACCGGCCTGTCGCTGGTGTTTGTTACGGTGGATATTCCGAAAACGCCGGAATCCACGGTTTTGAAATGGGCCTTTGTTATTCTGACGGCCTTTACCGGCCCGATTGGCGCGGCGCTATATGTTTTCGGATGTCGCGCGCCGCTGAAAACCCCGCATGCAGAATTTGTTTCCGCCACATGGCGGCAGGTGCTGGGATCCACCATGCATTGTGCGGCCGGCGACGGGATCGGCATTGTGGTGGGGGCGGTGATCGGGGCGTTTATGCAACTGGGGGTATGGGGGGATTTCCTGCTGGAATATGCGCTCGGCTTTGGTTTTGGCTGGGCGTTTTTTCAGGCTTTTGCCATGCGCGATATGGTGGGCGGCTCTTATCTGCGTTCGCTGAAGGAAACCTTTGTGCCTGAACTGCTGTCAATGAATGTGCTGATGGCGGGGATGGTTGTGGTGATGAAAACCCTGATGCCCGCCATTCAGGGCGCGGATGATCCGCTGCGGCTGGCTTTCTGGTTTGTGATGTCGATGGCCATGCTGGCGGGGTTTTTGCTGGCCTATCCGGTGAATTGGTGGCTGGTGGTCAACAACCTGAAACACGGGATGCTGACCATAGACAACAGCCCCCATGCCGCCCATCCGGCAGCTGAACCGGTTGCAGCGCCGGAACACGGCTCCCATAGCCAGCGCCCTGCTCGATTGGCAATCATAGCGATGGGGCTGGCCACATTTGTTTTGCTCTGGGCCGCGCTCTGGCTGGTGGGCGGTTTTTTGGGTTAATCCTGCCCCTTGGCCAAATCCTGCTCCGCCTTGACGAAATCCTCGGGCACAGGCAGGCCCAGCGCGCGGAATTCGGCCAGCTTCTCGCGCAATTGCTCTTGCAGCTGGTGCAGGTCTTCGGGCTGTTCTGTGGCCTCGTCCAACAGCAGATAAATCGAGGCTTTCAGGGATTCAAACGACATGGTTTTCTCCTCAGGCGCATTTCACGCAAAGTGCGGCATAGGGCACCGCTTCCAGACGGGCAGGCGCGATTTCCTCGCCGCATTTGACGCATTCGCCATAGGTGCCTTGCCGGATCCGGTCCAGCGCGGCCTCTATTGCGGTGATCTCCTGCATACCGGACTTGCCCAGCCCTTCCAGCACTTCGGTATCCTCGATTTCCTGAGCGAAATCCTCCGCGTCTTTGGAATGTGGCGTATCAAGCGTTTCTTCCACTTCTTGCAGTTTGGCCGACAGTTCGGCCTTGCGTTCAAGCAGAAGTTTTTCGAAATGGTCCCATTTTGACATGATTGTGACCCTCCTTTCCAAGGAAAACTAGCACTCCGGTGGCGCTTGGGTATTGACCCAAGTCAAGCCTTGGCTTCATGCTTTAAACAACCACAAGGGAACGTAAACCATGACCAATCCAGCGGCGTGCCTAATGGGGGCCTTGGTGGCCGATGCCGCCAGCCTCGGTTTGCACTGGCTCTATGATGTAGAGCGGATCGCACAGATCGACGCCCAAAGCGGGGCAGTGGCATTCTGCCCGCTGAACCCGCAGAATTATGCCGGTGTCGCAGGCTATTACGCCCATGCGGCCCGCGGTGACGGGTCGCTGACCCATTACGGCGAAACCCTGCGGCTGGCGATGCAGGACAGCTTTGGCGGCGGGTTTGATCCGGCGCGCTATCAGGCGGCTTTTGCGGCGCATTTCGGGGCGGGCGGGGAATATGCCGGCTATATTGACAAACCGACACGGGCGGTACTGGCGCATTTGGCGTCAGGTCAAACCACCCCGTCGGGCTGCGATGACGATCAATTGCCCGCACTGAACACCCTGCCCCTGATCGCTGTGGCGCATCACCGGCAACCGGATTTTGCCACGCAGGTGCAGGCGGCAATCGAGGTCACCCATGTGAACAGGGACGCCACCACCTATGGCCGGATATTTGCCCGTCTGTTGGCGCAGGTATTGCAAGGCCGCCCCTTGCCACAGGCCTTGGCAGAAGCGGCAAAGGGGCAGCCGGATTTGCAAGCCGCGCTGGTCAGCGAAGAAAACGATTCCGTGGCCTATGGCGAGGCAACAGGCCGCGCCTGCCATTTGCATATGGGCATGCCCTTGGCGTTTCACATTCTGGCCCGTGTGCAAAACTATGCGCAAGCCATTGAAACCAACATCCGCGCCGGTGGCGACAGCGCCGGCCGCGCTATTGTGATCGGGTCAATTCTGGGGGCGGTTCACGGGGTTGAAGGGGCAGGCATTCCGCTGGACTGGGTTCTGAAAACCCGCCACGCAAGCCGGTTTTGGGCACAAAGCCGCCAGCTTGCAGCCCTGGGCGCATAAACGCCCAAGGCCGGTCTTCTGTTAAACGGCTGCGCGATGCAGACGCTTTTCAAACAGGCCGCTGTCTTTGAAGCGGTACAGCGTTTTCGCCGCTGCCAGAACAGCCAGATCCACCAGCGGTTCCAGCAGGATCACACTCATGTAAGCCGCGCCAAAGCTGGCCACATTGGCGAGGTTTTCCGCGCCAAGACCCTGACCATAAAGCGCCCAGAAAGCCACCCAGGCCACGATGCCGCCCTGATAGGTGGTCGAAAGCGCCAGTGCCTGACGGTATTTGATGTCTTTATAGGCCACATTGGCCGGAATGATCCGCTTGGCCAGCAGGCTCATGGCGAACAGCGGTACCAGCAGGGTTGTGACGTTGACCCCGTATTGCGGCAAATCAAACGGCGCAAAGAACACCCCCTGAATCAGCAAGCCCAGCATCAGGCCGACCGCTGTCGGGGCCAGCCCGAACAGCAAAAACAGTGTCGAGCCCATAATCATGTGTACCTCCGACACACCAACCGCGTGATGCGGCAGCACTTCGAAAAACGAAAACACCAGCGCGGTGGTGACAACGCTGCGTCCGATGACCGAGGCAACGCCATCGGTTTTCAGCGCGCCAAACGCCATTTTCAGGGCCAGTGCGGCGGATCCCGCTGCGGTGGCATAGCCAAGCAGCATTTTGCTGGCGTCGATTACTCCGGGTTCAATATGCATGGGTTTATCCTCTCCCAAATGCCGCCGCGCATTCCCCGCGCCAACGGCAGTTAAACGATGCAGTGCACGGGGGAAGGGAGTCACGGCTCCGGTCATCGCCCCACGCAATGCCACTCATCGTTACAGGCCGGTCTCCGGGCTTGTGCGGGCCTTTGGGGGCGAGGGGATGGCCTTCCCATGCCGGTTGGCACAGTGGCGATATCATCCCGTTTCCGCAGTTACCGTTGCGGGGGCAGCGCCGGAATCGTTTATGAAAACACACCGGACTTCCCGTTTAACCTGGCCCCCCTGTTTGGGTCGGGCACAGGCACCTGAAACTGTGGGATAGTTATCCCTGCATAACCGCATCCGTCAAGAGGGTCTGTTACAGCCAGCGGCGGGTTTTCTGGCAGTATGTGGCATATTGCAGGCGATAGGTTTCCCGCAGGTGCTTTTCCTCGCCCAGAATAAAGCGCTTTTCGATCACCCACATGAAAATCGGGATCAAAGGCAGCGACAACGCCGCGTCCCAATACAGAATCATTCCCGCCAGCACCAGCAAATCGCCCAGATAGATCGGGTTGCGGGAGCGTTTGAAAATGCCGGACTGGATAAAGGCGCTGGACTCCTTGCGTGGCACAAAGGTGGTTTTGTGTTTGTAAAACTCCACCAGGGCCAGCAACATCAGCAAGATACCTGCCCCCACGAGCAAACCGCCCATAATCGGGGCCCAAACCGGCCCAAAGCTCAGGTTCAGGGTGAATGTGTGCGACTGCACCCAGGCAATACCAAGGAAAGCCGCGAGCCAGACGGGGGGGTAATCAAGATATTTCATGGGATATGATATAGACCGGTATTGCGGCATCGCCAAGGCCGGTTCGGCTACATTTTGCGATTACCTTAAAGGGGGGCGCTCTGTGCGTAGGCCCCCTCCCCGTCGTATCCTCTACAATGCGGCCATAACCTGCGCGGCCGCCACATCCGGTGCCAGCTCACCGGCCTTGACCCGCGCCAGCATCTGCTGGCGCATCGCGCGCACTTGCGGGTTGTTCTCCAGCTGCGCCAGCACCGCGTTGCGCAATTCCTCTTCAAACCAGACCGCCGCCTGACGGGCGCGGTTCTGGTCCCAATGCCCGTTTTGCCGCCGCCACGCCACCAGCCGCTGCATGGTGTCCCAGCTTTCTGCAAGACCGGTTCCGGTGACGGCAGAAACCGCCATTGCCATGGGGAAGCCTTGCGGATCCTGTGGCCGTTTGCGCAGCAAATGCAGCGCGCCCTTGTAATCCATACAGGTGCGCTCGGCCGCCGGCTTCAAGTCGCCATCGGCCTTGTTCACCAGAATGATATCGGCGATTTCCATGAT
>JALWOO010000558.1 GCA_027083485.1 Amylibacter sp.
CGGGTACACCTACCTGGGATTCAATCTCAAAAAGAGGATCTTCCAAGACGCCAGGGTCCGCAAAGCGATCGACCTGGCCATCGACAAAAAGATGCTCATCGACATCCTCTTTTTCTCCTACGGCAAGGTCTGTCGCGGCCCTTTCATGCCGGGTACTTTCGCCTATCCCGAAAAGCTGCCGCCCCTCGCCTACGATCCCCAAAAGGCCAAAACTCTTCTCGCGGCGGCGGGCTACGACGAAAACAACCCGCTGCGTTTCACCATCGCCACCAACGCCAACAACACCACCCGGCTCTACGCCGCCCAGATCATTCAGCATCAGCTGGCGCGGATCGGCGTGCAGGTGAAGGTCCGGGCGATGGAGTGGCAGGCCTTTTTGAACACCGTCGTGACACCGCGGCGCTTCGATGCGATTTTGCTTGGGTGGAGCCTGGGAATGATCCCCGACGCCTACCCGCTGTGGCACTCCGATTCGGACAAGATCGGCGGCTTCAACCTCTGCGGGTACCGCAACGAAAAGGTGGACCGTCTCATCGAAAAGGCGGAAAAAACCACCGACCTGGAAGAGACCGGACGCTATTACCGGCAAATCTTCCGCCTCATCGCCGAAGACCGCCCCTATGTCTTCCTCTATATCCCCGACGCCATCACCGTCGTCAATCGCAAAATCACCCCTATCGAACCGTCGGTGATCGGGATCATGCACAACCAGATCGATTGGGTGAAGCCGTGATCAGGGCGCTCTGCGCCCTGTGAGTGAAAAACGAAAAATGAAAAACTAAAAATTGCGGATGCGGCTTCGCCGCTTCTATCGACAAAGAAAAAGATATGACACACCATGCTTCGATGCCGAGGGAGCCGAAAGGCTTCCAACGCTCAATGCCCAACTTTAGGCATTAACCCGGCAGGTTTTTCCCCGATAGGAGGCGGGACTTCAGTCCCGGAATGCAGAGCTAAAGCCCTGCCTCCAATATTGGAACAATGTCCACCGGAGTAATAGTTTGATATGAACCCAAACTATGCAGTAGCCAGCACGCCATCTGCATCGATCATCGGCGGCATGGGCAACACATCCAAAGCCTTTTCGGGCGTCTG
>JALWOO010000559.1 GCA_027083485.1 Amylibacter sp.
CCAGGTGCTCCAGGTCGCCAGCCTCTGCCAGCGCGTGCCAGTCGGCAATTTGCGCCGCACTGTGATAGGGGCGCAACCGGTCCAGCGTCTGCGCCAACACCGCCTGATCCGCTACCATATCGTGATAGGCCCGCACCAGATATGTCGCCCGCGCCGCCAAAGGTGCCTGAATTTCCAGACGCGGGGCCTGTTTCATCGCCGACCACAGGCTTGCCGGAATCATACGATCCCCGACCTTGGCGCTCTCGGCCTCGATCACCACCGGACGGGCAGGATCCAACTGCATGATCTGTTGCACCAGCAGGGTTTCAAAGGCCTTTTGCGACGGTTGCCCGCCCGCCATCGCCCCGAAAAGCGACCCGCGATGATTGGCCAGCCCTTCCAGATCAATCACCTGCACCCCGCGCTGAGCCAAAGCCGCCAGCACATCCGTCTTGGCGCTGCCGGTGTTGCCATCCAGCAGAACCACCGGTGCCGGAAACGGCGTGTTGTACAGCGCCTCATTCACCAGCCGCCGGTAGCTGCGATAGCCCCCGTCAAGCACATCCGCCCGCCAGCCCACCTGTTTCAAAATCGTGGTAAAAGACCCGGACCGCTGCCCGCCGCGCCAGCAATACACCAGCGGTTTCCAGCCCTTGCCCCGATCAAACAACCGCTCCTCGATATGGCGCGCCGCATTGCGCGCCACCAGAGCCGCCCCGATTTTACGCGCCTTAAAGGCGCTTTCCTGCACATAAACCGTGCCCACTCTGGCCCGTTCCGCATCATCCAGAACCGGCAGGTTTATGGCACCGGGCAGATGGTCCAAAGCGAACTCGGCAGGGGAGCGCACATCAATCACCGTCTCAAACGGTAAATTGCGCAGATCGGCAAGACGGGTCAAAGAATAAGCCATGCCAGCGGTCTACGCCCTTTGGCAGACAGGGAAAAGCCGGTTTTGGAGGTTTTCTGCGGGAATTGGGGGGGGGCAAACTTAATTTTGAGTGAAAAGACCATCTTCCTTCAGACGCTCATACGCAAACCGGATAGCACTTTCATCAAATGAATTGCGCTTACCTTCATTCCATTCCTTCAAGGCTTTGATAACCTCCTCAACGGGAGAATATCCTTCGTTGTGTGCAAGCCAATGAACCGATGACAGTAACTCTAAACCATATGGGCTTTCATAACCCTGAATTAGCTTGCTGAGTTTATCAATGACTTTATCGCCATTATCATCAGCCGTGCTGAAAAACTCTTCTGCGACAGCGCAACCACTATTGGTGACATGCGTTTGTCGGTCACCCTTCGTAAATCCTTGGATCAACCCGTGATGTTCAAAGGAGATGTAGGCTTTCTTCAAAGTTTCAGAATATGGCCCATGTAAATTCCGAGCAAACTCAAGCTTGAAATCAACTCCAAGAGCTTGAAGGAAGTAGCCAATCTTCTGCAAGGAAATTCTATCGAAGGAACCGTCAAAGAATCTTTCAAGGTCGTTCAAGCATTTTAAAAGGGTCGCACGAGGATACGTCATAGGCAAGCTTGCATGCGCATGTTCCGGTTCGTCAGCGGCATCCTTTGGCGCAAACACAACTACAGTCACATCTTCAAGGCCTACTAGCTTCGATTGAAGCAGCGGTTTAACTTCAGCCCAATCAAGGCCGCCGTTCCCACAGCCCAGCGGTGGAATCGCGATAGATTTAATCCCATACTCCTGGATAGCTTCAGCAAGTGCATCGAGTCCATCTTCAACATAGGAAATTTTCGATTTTGCACGCCAATGTGCTTTGGTCGGAAAATTAACCAGATATCTTGGGCCATCAGATACAAACAGTTCCTTGGTATCAAACACAAACATCTGACCCGGGCGCAGCTCCTTGGCGTCACAAAGCTTTTTGTACGCCTTAAAATTGGCAGGCCAACGGTTTTTAAATTCTAGAGCTACACCTTTGCCCATGACTCCAACGCAGTTTACTGTATTCACCAGAGCCTCGACAGGCTCGGAAAACATATCGCCTTTTTTGAACACAATTGTCATCCGAAGTAGCACCCGCGTTTAGAATAGACTGGAATATTCCAATCAGAAGCATCCATCATAATCCTTAATTTATCCCTTATATCGTCAGTTTTAGCAATGATACATTCTATATAAATTAGGGGTACCGCACCATGAACAAGGAATTCCGCCATGCGCTTGGGACTACGTTTCATTCTGGAGACAGGGCTTACTGCGTTCATAAAGTATTTACACACACCACCGTACTCAATCTCAGGAATTTGCGCAGTGTATGGAGCTTCATCAAATGCATCCCAATGAACATGCGTTTCCAACAGATCAAGGTTTGTTTCTAAAGTTGGCTGTGGTGCATTGGAATTCAAAGCATAATCGCTAAAGCAATAGTACAGCGTGGTTCCCCGAAAACGTTCTGGGCAGCAAATAAAATAGATGCGGTTATCCTCGCAGGCTTTCCCTAAATCGCCGCCATCAGGTGAAATTAAAGGAACGTTACGCTTGTAAATAGTATACGAGAACGAGGTAATCGGGCTGAAGTAAAACGGCACAAAATCGTTCACTACACCTCCGTTAGGCATTTCAAATTGCTGAGACCCTCGCCGGTTAACAATATCTTGATATGATGCTCGGTAACATGCCTGCGGTTCCTTATGATTCTTGGCCCTGATCTCGCCATCTTTAAGAAACGTAGGAAAATCTTCATATTGCACTTGTCTAAAAGCATACCGAATAGGCAAAGTCAGGTCCTCCCAAATTATCGCAGACGTAACCTAGCTATCAAGGCGGCACTATCTATAGTCGATCTGCTTAGGGTTGTATTCTTTTTTTGCACACAATCAACCGAGACTGAAGCCTTGCAGGCCATAAATGGCCTTAGAACTCGCCTCCACCCCAAACACGCCTAATCTATGTTATGTTAACTATCCATTAACCTTACCCCACTGGCCCGAAAGAATTTCCGGCCAGGGATGCAAATAACACTTGCCCGAACCGCGCCGGTGTTATCTGCTGAATTTGATCAAAAATTGAAATGTGAGTCTCTCCATGAACAAAGCACCCAATTCCCTGCACGGGCGTGACATCGCCTCGCATCTCCATCCTTATACCAATCTGGCCGTCCATCCGGAAACCGGCCCCCATGTGATCACCCGTGGCGAAGGCATTTATGTCTATGACGACACCGGCAAGAAATTCATCGAAGGGCTGTCCGGTCTCTGGTGTGCCTCGCTGGGGTTTTCCGAACAAAGGCTGGTGGATGCGGCCACCAAACAGCTGCAAACCCTGCCGTTCTACCACAATTTCGCCTCCAAAGCCGTAGAACCGGCGATCGAACTGGCCGATTTTCTGGTGAACAACGCGCCCGTGCCCATGTCCAAGGTGTTTTTCACCAATTCCGGATCAGAGGCCAACGACACTCAGGTAAAACTGGTCTGGTATTACAACAACATCCTTGGCCGTCCGGAGAAAAAGAAAATCATCGCCCGTCAGGGAGCCTATCACGGGATCACCGTTGCGGCGGCCTCCATGACCGGCCTTGCCTATGCGCAAAATGCCTTTGACGTGCCGATCAACAATATTCTGCACACCGATTGCCCGCATTTCTACAACTACGGTGAAAACGGCGAGAGCGAAGAGCAATATGCCACCCGACTGGCGGATAACCTCGAACAACTGATCCAGCGCGAAGGCCCCGACACCGTCGCTGCCTTTATTGCAGAACCGTTTCTGGGCGCTGGCGGTGTGATCGAACCGCCCAAGGGCTATTTCGAGAAAATCCAGCCTATTCTGGAACGCTATGACATCCTGTTTATCGTGGACGAGGTGATCTCCGGCTTTTACCGCACCGGCAATATGTTCGGCACCGAGACATACAACCTCAAGCCGGACATGATGACCATGGCCAAACAGATTTCCGCCGCCTATCAACCCATCGGCGCGGTGATGATCAACGACAAGGTGCATGATGCATTGGTCGAGGGCAGCCGCAAATACGGCGTGTTCGGCACAGGTTACACCTATTCCGGCCACCCCGTACCCGCCGCCGTGGCGCTGGAAACCCAGAAAATCTATCAGGAACGCAATATCGGCGGCCATGTGCAGGCGGTTTCACCGACCTTCCTGAAACGCCTGCACGCGCTTGGCGATCATCCGCTGGTGGGCGAAACCCGCGGTCTTGGCCTGATCGGGGCGCTGGAAATGGTGCAGGACAAGGACACCCGCAAACATTTCGATCCGGCGGCCAAGCTCGGGGCCTGGGTGGCGAACAAGGCGCTGGATTACGGGCTGGTGGTGCGGCCGCTGGTCAATGACACCGTGGCCTTCTGCCCGCCGCTGATCATCACGGAACCACAGATCAACGACATGTTCGACGCTATCGAGCGGGCGCTGGACGACGCGATTGGTTACGTGAAAACCCTGTAAACCCAAAGGGCCGCGCAGATCGCGCGGCCCCTTTTGTCAGTAGCTGTATTCGTCGTAAATCTTCGACAAATCCTCGTTCCAGACCCCGTAATATTTCCCCAGCAATTCACAGGCCGGCGATTTTCCGGTCTCCACCACCTCTTGCAAAGCATTCAGGAAATGGGTCTCGTCCGGCACCATCCCGCCAACGCCCGCACGCCCGCGCGCTTTCAGGCCGGCTTCGGAGA
The DNA here is from genome assembly GCA_027083485.1 of Amylibacter sp. Lineage (GTDB taxonomy): Bacteria > Pseudomonadota > Alphaproteobacteria > Rhodobacterales > Rhodobacteraceae > Amylibacter. Next base: position 4,642 of record JALWOO010000559.1, read on the forward strand.
TTTTCAACACCTCTTTGGACAGCTCCAGCATAGAGGTGCCATCCACATGCGCCGCAATCCCGTCAACCGAGGCCGCAACCCGCAAGGCTTCGCG
>JALWOO010000560.1 GCA_027083485.1 Amylibacter sp.
CTCGGGGTTGAGGCTTTGGAGAATCGCCACACCACCCTTGATCAGGCGCATTCAGGGCAGACCTGTCCCTGAATCGCCTCTCGGCAAAATGATCACCCACAGCAACGCAATCCTGAGCCTCCAAGCCGGACACCGCCGCCAACGTATCCCCCACCGAACGTAGTGAGGCCACCCCCAACAAATCACGTGAATGTTTCATTCACACAGATTTGGCGGGAGTGGCCCCTCAATGAGTATGCGCTCTGTTTTTAGATACAGGCCTCGAACAACGCTTTGGTGTTGTCAAAAGTCATCTTAACCGGATTGCCGCCCACGCTTGGATCTTTCAGCGCCATTTCGGTCAGCTCGTCAATGCGCGCCGCGTCAACGCCCATTTCAGACAGCTTGCGCGGGATTTTGAAGGAGTCGTTGAATTCCTGCACAAAGTCACAGAACCCGTCAAAACCGCCGTCGATCCCCAGATAGGCCGACGCCGGACCGAACCGTTCGCGGATTTCCGGCTCGTTGAACTTCAGCACCGCCGGCATACAAACGGCGTTGGTGGTGCCGTGGTGCGTGTTGAACACCGCGCCAACCGGATGCGACAGGGCATGAATGGCCCCCAGCCCTTTTTGAAACGCGGTCGCCCCCATCATGGCGGCAGACATCATATGGGCGCGGGCCTCGATATCGGTGCCATCCGCATAGGCGCGGGGCAGGTATTCCTTGACCAGCCGCATGCCTTCCAGCGCGATGCCCTGCGACATCGGGTGATAATGGGGCGAAGAGTAGGCCTCTACGCAATGGGCAAAGGCGTCAAGGCCGGTGCCGGCGGTGAAAAACTGCGGCATGCCAACGGTCATTTCCGGATCGGCAATCACGATGGACGGCAGCACCTTGGGATGAAAAATGATCTTTTTCACATGGGTTACGGAATTGGTAATCACCGAGGCCCGCCCCACTTCCGAACCGGTGCCGGCGGTTGTCGGCACGGCGATAATCGGCGCGATCACATCCGGATTGGCGCGGGTCCACCAGTCGCCCACGTCCTCGAAATCCCAGATCGGGCGGGTTTGACCGGCCTGAAAGGCAATCATTTTGCCCAGATCCAGCG
>JALWOO010000561.1 GCA_027083485.1 Amylibacter sp.
GCTAACGGCCATGCCGCGATCATGGAGATTTTTTATAGCCGCCACCACAGATTGGTCTGACGGCGTACCGCCAAAGGCCGGGGCCCCGTTGGCCGCGGAAACAAGATGCGCAGTGGCCCGATCAACGCCCCCTGCATACCAATCGGTCGGCAATGTTTGCTTATTCTGTTCTTCAACCCCCGGCTTTAATAGGCATTGGCCCGCGCGCAAATCATTTGCAAACCAAGACACAATCAAAGAAATGGATTTACACTTTGGCAGGCTCGCTTGAAGATGGTTGATAGAAGCAAGAAAATCCGTCTCCTCCAAAGGCGAATGGGCGTTTTCCGCCACAGATTCCCCCTCGCCCAACAGGCGCGAGACCGGCTTCACATCATAAACATTTTCACCAGAGCCCGGTATCAACGCAACCGCTTCTATCTGATCAACAAAACGCGGCACGTTATTATTAGCCGGGGGTTGGCGGAAAATTTCAAAATTAAACTGCGGTACGCGATTACCAAATTCCGCTAGAGGTAAATCTTCCAAGACGATATAGGCCAAATTGCGAAAGGCGGGGCTCACCCCTTCGACCACCTCTATAAGCGGATCCGGCAATTGATCGGGGGTACCACGATAGAGGCGATGCTCATGGTCACGCAGGCTAATTTCACGCCTATCCGCCCATACCCGACCAATGCGCGATATTTCGCCTTCGCACAAACCAATCGCCAATGAGATCGAATAAACATAAGAAGTGGTACGAGTTTCAACGCGCCGACCACCCCCTTTGCCGCCACCGCTCAAGGTCTCTGTCTCGGTGGTTTCCAGAAAGTCCAGGGAGCCGGTCAGGCTGGCCGGATGATCCATCTCGTAGCTGCGGGCCATGTCGAGGAAGACGTCGAGCGGCTCCATGGCCTCCGCCCCCATGCGCGCAAGAAAGGCCCGTCTGCCGCCGTCACGCCCGAGCAGATGCGCATGGAACTCGTAAGGCGGAAGGAAACCCGCCTGCCGCCACCAGGTCTCCAGACGCTCCCCGGCGCGGACATAGGGAGCGCCCTCCCGCGCCGCCCGGCGCAGGCGCGTCCACAGAGATCCCCGCCGATTACCAG
>JALWOO010000562.1 GCA_027083485.1 Amylibacter sp.
AATTCGAAAAGAAAAACAGGGGGGAGCGGTCATGCAGGCAATAAAAAACCCCGCCAAAAGCGGGGTTCCAAAACGCCAAAGGCGAATTTATCAGCTGTAAAGCTTATTCTGCCAGTTTCAATTCGCTGGCAGCTTCACGACCGTTACGACCGGTTTCGATGTCGTAAGACACTTTTTGGTTGTCGTTCAAGCCAGTCAGACCTGCGCGCTCAACAGCAGAGATGTGTACAAACACATCGGAGCCGCCTGCATCAGGTGCGATAAAGCCGTAGCCTTTGGTGGAATTGAACCATTTCACTGTTCCGGTAGCCATAATCAAGGCCTCCTTCTTAAAGATCGTCACCAGCAATATGCCGTGACTGTCGGTGTAGTATTGGGGTCTTCAGGTCGGGCCGGTTGCTACTTGGTAGGAAGTCGGAAACGGTGAAAACTAAACTCACACCGGCCTTATGCCGCAGATTCTCCTGAAAAGCAACGGTGTGTTTGCATATGGCGGATAATAAGCGAAATTTGGCGAAAATAGACAGTTTTGCAGGAGAAATTCCTCTGGTTTATAAGAATAGTGGTATGTATCGGCGTGAAGTATTAAATAATACTTGCAGTTTTTCGTTGGCTTGATTTGGGGTTGGCAGGAGTTTTGCTGCGGAATTGACCAGATCATACAAACAGGCCTATGACGGAGCCGATATGTGAAAGGAAATCATCTATGGTTCGTCTTTATGGCCTGAAAAATTGCGATACCTGTCGCAAAGCCTTTAAAACTCTTACCGGCAATGGATTTGCGCCGGAGTTTGTGGATGTGCGCAAACAAGGGGTTCCGGCTGCGGAACTGGCGCGGTTTTACGATGAATTCGGGGCGGCTTTGGTGAATAGGCGCTCAACCACATGGCGCGGGCTGGACGCGGCGGCGCGTGCAGAAGACCCATTGGCCTTGCTGGCGGCGCATCCGGCCTTGATGAAACGTCCGGTGATTGATCGGGACGGGGCGCTGACGCTGGGGTGGGGCAAGGATGTTCAGGCGCAGTTTTTAACGCCGTAGGGCGAAAACCCGTTAAAATGGTGACCTGCGGTTTGTAGGTCGACGCCGTAA
>JALWOO010000563.1 GCA_027083485.1 Amylibacter sp.
CTGCCATAGATCGTCACGCTGCTGCATCTTTGCCGGCAATTGCTCCGTGTCATTGACACGGTCCTGATCCCGCAACGCTTTGATCCGCGCCGTTAGCCTGTCGTGCTCGGCCCGCGTTTGCGCCAGCTTGACCTCTGCCGCCGCCAGCGCTTGTGCCGCCTGATCCAGATCACGCGCCAACCGCAGGGCCTGTGCCTGACCTGGCCGGTTTTGCGGCAGTTCCCCGCCCTGCCCTTGCCATGGCAACAACTGCCTCAAACCCGCCTGAAGCGCCTGTTCCTTTTCGGTTTCCTCTGAACACACCCGCTGCCATCGGCTAACGAGATTTTCCGGCTCCAGATGATCCAGCAGCACATGCAACGGCGTGTCGCTGTCGGTTTCGCCCGTCGTTTCCGATGCCGCGTCAAGCTGTGCCAATTCCTGCTGCGCCGTGTGAAGCTCCTGTTGCGCGACCACCAGTTTGCCCTGCGCATGCCCCCAGTCGCGCGCCAAACGGGCTAGGGTTTCAAGCCCGGCCTGCGTCAGGTTTTCCGCCTGCGCCTGCTCCAATCCGGCCTGCCCCAAAAGCTGTGCAACCTCTTGCACCATCGCCTGTTTTCTCTGTGTCCGTTTCGGCAAATCAAGCGCCGCCGATGTAGCACGGGCATAAGGGGCCGCCATCAGCCCCTGAAGCCGCTGTTGCGCCGCAATCATCGCCGTATCTATTTGCAAAGCCTGTTTTTGCGCCGAAATATCCCGGATCGCTTTTTTCGCCGCCGACTCGCGCGCCGAAATCGCCGCACCGCGCGCCTGCAAATCCTGTGCCAGCGTCAACCATTCTGCATCAAACCCCGCCACAACCGGTAATTCGGCCAGCTGTTTTTGCACCTCGCTGCGGCGATGCCATTCCGGCAAACAGGCCAGCAAACCGGCAAGCCTTTCTTTGTCCATGCGCAGCTGGTCACAGGCGGCTTTGGCCTGATCATGCTTTTCCTGCGCGCGCTTTTGCGCCTTGAGCAAGGCCTTGTAGCGCCCTGCATCCATGTCGATTTCCTTAAGCGCCTGCGCCAGTGATTTCAGCTCGCGACGCGCCTCGGCCAATTGGGTTTT
>JALWOO010000564.1 GCA_027083485.1 Amylibacter sp.
ATGGCATTTGGCGGCGTCATAGCCTTGCTGACCAAGGGATTCGACGGGGCAGGCATTTAAGCAGGGCCGGGATGTGCAGGTTTCACAGGGGCTTTGGGCCGGTGGCGGGGGCAGGTGAATGCGCCGCGACAATCGCAACGCCCCGCGAAAGGACACCATCAATCCGGTGGTGTCATGCACCAGCATCCCGACCGGCGAAGACCAGCAGCGCCCGCTTTGCAAGGCCCATGTCAGGAAGGGTTGATAGGGCGGGCCGCCAAAGGGCAGGGCGGGGCCGGCATCGAATTGCGCTGCCAACAGGGGAATCACCCGCGCGGACCATTGGTCCACCGGATCGGGGCCGCAGGCTTCGGGGCTGGCGGAAAACGGCTCCCAGAAATTTCCTGCAGGGCCAAGCAGCAACAGGGTTTCGCTGTCTGACGGATGAAATCCGCCCAGAATAGCCAGCCCCTGTTTGGCGGCGGCGCTTTCTATGGCCTGATAGGTCACTTTTTGCGAAACGGCAGCAACAGGTTCCAGCTCAGGCGCGCGGGGTTTTCATCCTGCCATTGCAGGCCGATCAGCATGTCGTCATGGCCGTCAGCGGGCTGGGCCACATAGGTACCAAACATCCGGTCCCAGATCGACAGGGAAAACCCGTAGTTGGAATCATGTTCCTGCCGATGCACGGAATGGTGCACGCGGTGCATGTCCGGCGTCACCAGCACAAGGCGCACGATCCGGTCGAGCCACAGCGGCAGGCGCATGTTGGCGTGGTTGAACATGGCGGCACCGTTCAGGATGATTTCAAACAGGATCACCGCCAGCGCCGAAGGCCCGAGCAGATAAACCGCGCCGATTTTCAGCAACATGGACAGGGCGATTTCCACCGGATGAAAGCGGATTGCCGTAGTGACATCCATATCCCGATCCGCATGATGCACGCGGTGCAGCCGCCAGAGCAGCGGGATTTTATGGGTAATCAGATGCTGCCCCCAGATCAGAAAATCCAGTATCAGCATGGCCAGTACGGTTTCCAGCCAGAGCGGCAGGTCAATGCTGTTGAACAGGCCCCAGCCCTTGGCCGAGGCATCCAGTGCCGCGCCAACCGCCAGCAAGGGCAAAGCCAGTGCCATGATCCGCAAGGTTGCGGTATTCAGCAACACCAGCCCCCAGTTGTTGAGCCAGCGACGGGTTTTGCTGATCCGCAACGGGCGGCGCGGGATCAGGGTTTCAATCAGCGCCAGCAGGGCAAACAGCCCCAGAAAAATGACAAGGCGGATGGTGGCTTCGTTTTCCAAGCGTATCCCTTTGCTTTAGGCGCGGATCATGCTGCCCGCGCCATAGGTGGTGAACAGTTCCAGCAAACATGCATTGGGTTGGCGGCCATTCATAATCACAACTGCGCGAACGCCGCCTTTCACTGCATCCAGCGCGGTTTGGGTTTTCGGGATCATACCGCCGGAAATCACTCCGTCTTTGGTCAGCTGGACCACCTGATCGGCGCTTAGCTCGGTCACCACATCGCCCTCCGCATCCTTGACCCCGTCCACATCGGTCAGCAACAACAGCCGGTCGGCCTTTAGCCCGGCCGCAATGGCACCGGCGGCCGTGTCGCCGTTCACATTGAAGGTTTCGCCATTTTCACCCCCCCCGAGTGGCGCAATCACCGGAATGAAGCCGTCCTTGAACAGGGTTTCGATTACCTTGGCATTGACTGAAACCGGATCGCCCACCATACCCAGATCGCCTCCGGCCTTTTTGCAGATCAGCAAATCGGCGTCCTTGCCGGAAATGCCCACAGCGCGGCCGCCCTGCTGGTTGATTGCCTGCACGATGTTTTTGTTGACCTTGCCGGACAACACCATCTCCACCACTTCCACGGTTTCGGGATTGCTGATCCGTTTGCCGTTTTTGAATTCGGATTTGATTTGCAGCTTGTCCAGCATGGCATTGATCACCGGCCCGCCGCCATGCACCACCACCGGATGCAGGTTGCATTGCTGCATCATCAGGATATCACGGGCAAAGCTGGCCATGGCTTCGGGGCTGGACATGGCATGGCCGCCCAGCTTGATCACCACAATGGATCCGTCATGGCGGCGGATGTGGGGCAGGGCATCATTGAGGACTTTGGCGGTAGTGATTGAATCACGTTTCACGGCTTTGGATTTCTCCATGGGTTTTGCTCCGGTTGGCTTGCGCCCCTGATTAGCGGGTTGTGGCCTGCCCGCCAAGTTATTTACCAAGTTATTTAAAGGCCAGACAGGGATCTTCGCGTTTGGCCGGTTCGGTTGCCAGCCACAAATCAAACGGCGGCGTGTCTGTGACGGGTTTTTCCAGCAGCCCCACGGACAGCACAGTCACATCGGGTGCCGCCAGACGGATCAATGCCGGTACGGCCCAATCGCGGCGCGCGTGTCCGGTTCCGGTAATCAGCACCACCGGCGCACCGTTTTCGCGCAGGGCCTGCAAAACCGTGTCGGCAAAGGCCGCATCGCGAAAACGCTGGGCCTCGACCATGGCCCCCATCATTGCAAGGGGCATTGCCTTGCAGTGGTCGGCAAACTGTTCCTGCTTGCGCTGTTCCATCTGCGCTTTGGGCAAGGGGCGGGTCAGGCCATAGGTGGCAGCATCGGGGCCGAACACCTCTGCGGCACCCTGTTTATAGGCCGCGCGCACCTGTTGTTTGGGTCGTCCCGCGCCATAGATTTTGCTGTCTTTGGCGGCGGAAAATACCGGATAATACAGATCAAAGCTGGGCCAGCCGCTGTTGTGCCAGCGCAGAGATTGTTCCAGCGCCGGTTTGTTGACGATAAGGTAGGGCGAGATTTTAGCTGCCTGTTGCGCTGTCAGCATTTCAAACACCACGGCGGTCGGCTTCAAGGCGCGGATTGCCTCTGCCTGCGCCAGATGGTGTTGCGCGTTGTCATGGGTTTCCCCCAGCACAACCACATCGGCCAAGGGCAGGCGGCGCAGATCGGCGCGGCTGATTTCTTTGGCATGGGCGGCACTGGCAAGGGCGAGGAGGATCGGGACAATGTATTTTATCATAAGGGACCTCAATTCGGGAAAGGCGAGACGCCGATAAACCATACATGGGAAAACAGTAACGCCAGATAGATCAGCCCCCCCAGAGCCACGCGGATCACGCCGTTAAGGGTAATGGTCAGCTTGCGTTTTGTATTGGCAAGCCGGTGCCATTCTTCGGCCCCGAGCAGCCGGCGCGCACGCCGGTTGATGATCCACATGCCCAGCAGCGAAAACGCGGCAAACAGACCAAACACAATCACATGCGCCAGATCGCCATTGGGCACCAGATGCGCCAGCGACCAGATCAGCAGCGCCACCAGCAACGGATGGCGCACCCAGCCGATCAGCCCCGGATTTTCCGGATCAAAGCGCTCATGCCCCCAGCCGCCAAAAGACAGCGGGTTGGGCCGCCCGATAGCCATGGTAACCAGCAAGGTTGCAAATAGCATTGCTGTCAGCGGCACATGGTTTTGCCAGGGCTGCCATGCCCACAGTTCTACATAGGGCGCACGGCCGGCGGCGCTGATGATCCATGCCAGAATGGCAATCGACAGGGCCGAATAGGCAAGGGTAAAGCCGGTCGCGCCGATGCGCGCAACAATCCGCTGTTTTACTGGCGGGCGCACGGGCAGGGTGTGTGACAGGAAAAACACCCCGAAAGCGGCGATAAATTCACCCCAGTCCGATAAAAAGGCCATCTGCGCTACTCCTGTATGAACGGTTCTGTTCTTATTTAGCGGTTTGCAGGCGGGGTTCCAGCGGTTAAACACATATCCAAACAGGAGTTTAACCCATGACCGATAAAACACACCAGAAAACCTTGCTGTTGACCGGTGCCAGCCGCGGCATCGGCCATGCAACCGTGAAGAAATTCAGCGCCGAGGGCTGGCGGGTTCTGACCTGCTCGCGCCAGCCGTTTTCCGAACATTGCCCTTGGCCGGGGGGGGAAGAAAACCACATTCAGCTGGACCTGTCGAACCCGCAAAGCACCATGAATGCGGTGCAGGACATCCGTTCGCGCCTCAAGGATGGTATGCTGGACGCGCTGGTGAATAATGCCGGCATTTCGCCCAAAGGCCCCAACGGAGAGCGCCTGACCACGCTGACCACGGATTTGATGGATTGGGCCAGTGTGTTCCATGTGAATTTTTTTGCCTCTGTGGTGCTGGCGCGCGGGATGAAGGATGAATTGCAGGCAGCCAAAGGCGCGGTTGTGAATGTGACCTCGATTGCCGGCTCAAGGGTGCATCCGTTTGCCGGGGCCGCCTATGCCACTTCCAAAGCTGCACTGGCGGCACTGACGCGGGAAATGGCCCATGATTTCGGGCCGCTCGGGGTGCGGGTAAATGCGATTGCACCGGGGGAGGTGGAAACTGCGATTCTCAGCCCCGGCACCGACAAGATCGTGGAAAAACTGCCGATGCGGCGGTTGGGGCAGCCCGAGGAAGTGGCGGATGTGATCTATTTCCTGTGTTCGGAGGCGAGTTCCTATGTGTCCGGCACGGAAATAGAGGTCAACGGGGGGCAGCACGTTTAGCAAAGAGTATTGATGCCTCCGGCGGGGATACTTGGGGAAAATGGAAACGGGGGCGGGCGATTGATTGCCCGCCCCCGTTTTCGTTAGCTTGCCCGCGATATTTCTGCCGCGCCAAGCAGGGCGTTGCTGTCAAAGAAAGCTTCGAGCTGCCGGCGCACCACGGT
>JALWOO010000565.1 GCA_027083485.1 Amylibacter sp.
GGGCCATGGGGCAGATCAACGATTACATGTGTCTGGACGGCACGATTCCGGTGACAGAGCTGCCCTATGTGCTGCGCCGGATTGGCGAGCTGTCGGCGGAATACGGGCTGGGGGTTGGCAATGTGTTTCATGCGGGGGATGGCAATATGCACCCGCTGATCCTTTATGATGCCAACAAGCCCGGTGATCTGGCCAAGGCAGAGGCGTTTGGCGCGGATATTCTGCGGCTTTGTGTGCAGGTGGGCGGATGTCTGACCGGCGAACACGGGGTCGGCATTGAAAAGCGGGATTTGATGGGCGATCAGTTTTCGCCGGATGATCTGGAGGTGCAGTTGGGGGTCAAGGATGTGTTTGATCCGGAATGGCTGCTTAATCCGGCGAAGGTGTTTCCTTTGCATGTGACCGAAACGCGGCGGGCGGGGTAGGGGGCGCTGCCCCCAAGGCCCGTTGGGCCTTTCCCCCGGGGTATTTTTAGGAAAATGGAAATGAAAAGACCCACGAGTGAATTGGAGCTGGCGGATATTGTGGCCGGAGCGAGCGAGCCTTTGCGTATTGTAGGCGGGGGGACGCGCGGTGTGGTTGAGGGCAATCTGTCTGTGGCGGGGATTTCCGGCGTGCAATTATACGAGCCGGGCGCTTTGACGCTGGTGGCGCGGGTGGGAACGCCTGTGGCCGAGGTAGAGGCGCTTTTGGCTGGTGAACGCCAGCGGTTGGCATTCGAGCCGATGGACCATCGGGCGCTGTTGGGCACCACGGGGGAGCCGACCCTTGGGGGGATGGTGGCCGGTAATGTCTCCGGTCCGCGACGGGTGCAGGTCGGGGCCTGTCGGGACAGTCTGATCGGGGTGCGCTTTGTCGACGGGCTGGGGCGCGTGATCAAGAATGGCGGGCGGGTGATGAAAAATGTCACCGGCTATGATCTGGTGAAACTGATGGCGGGATCCTTTGGCTCGCTCGGGGTGCTGAGCGAGGTGTCCTTCAAGGTCTGGCCGATGCCGGAGGCGGTGGAAACGCTGGTTTGCGACGGGCTGGAGGCGGTACAGGCGGTGGCGGCGCTGTCAGCGGCGCTGGGGTCTCCCTATGAGGTAACCGGAGCGGCGCATCTGGCGGTTGAGGGGGCGCAAACGCGGGTGCGGATCGAAGGCATGGCGGAGTCGGTGGTCTATCGGCGCAGGCGGTTGCTGGAACTGCTGGGGCAAGGCTGGCGCGTGGAAACGGGTGATTTGTGGCAAGAGGTGCGAGATGTGCTGCCCTTTGCAGGGCGTAAAGGGGCTGTGTGGCGGGTGTCGGTGAAACCGTCTGATGCGCCTGCCTTGGTGGCCGGTTTGGGGGCTGTTCCGGCGATTTATGATTGGGGCGGCGGGCTGGTCTGGATGTTGTTGCCGGATCAGGGAGATTGTGGCTTGCGCGCGGCAGTGGCGGCGCTGGGCGGTCATGCGACGCGGGTGCGCGGGACGGCAGATGTGGCGCGGTTTCAGCCGGAGCCACTGGCCTTGGCGGCACTGAGCGCGGGGCTGCGGGCGAAGTTCGATCCGCGCGGTATTTTGAATCCGGGGGTGATGGGCTGATGCAGACGCATTTTACCGAAGAACAGTTGCGCGATCCGGCGTTGACGCGGGCTAACGAAATATTAAGAGCTTGTGTGCATTGTGGATTCTGTACCGCGACCTGTCCGACCTATCAGGTGCTGGGCGATGAGCTGGACAGCCCGCGCGGGCGGATTTATTTGATAAAGGAGATGCTGGAATCCGGTCGGCCTGCGGATGAACAGACCGTAAAACATGTGGATCGTTGCCTGTCCTGTCTGGCTTGTATGACCACCTGTCCGTCGGGGGTGCATTACATGCATCTGGTGGATCAGGCACGTGAATATATAGAAAAGACCTATAAACGCCCGCTGTTCGATCGGGTGCTGCGCTGGACTTTGTCGAAAATACTGCCCTATCCGGGGCGGTTCCGCGTGGCGTTGCTCGGTGCCAAGATTGCGGCACCGTTTCGCCGGTTTGTGCCGGATGCGCGGTTGCGGGCGATGCTGGATATGGTGCCAAAACAGATCCCGCCGGTGAGCCGCAATGATGATGCGCAGGTGTTTGCGGCCAAGGGCGCGCGCAAGATGCGGGTGGCGTTGATGACCGGTTGTGCGCAGCGGGCGCTGGACACGGATATCAATGACGCCACCATCCGGCTGTTGCGCCGGTTGGGGTGTGAGGTTGTGGTTGCGCGCGGGCAGGGGTGTTGCGGGGCCTTGACCCATCACATGGGCAAGGCGGACGAAAGCCATGCCAGTGCGGCACGCAATATTCGGGCCTGGGTTGCGGAAATGGATGGTGACGGGCTGGATGCAATTGTGATCAACACCTCTGGCTGTGGTACCACGGTCAAGGATTACGGGCACATGTTTGCCCGGCATGAATTGGCAGCGGATGCGGTGCGTGTGGCGGATTTGGCGCGGGATGTGTCCGAGGTGCTGATGCTGCTGGAACTGCCGGCGGGCAAACAGGACATCAAGGTGGCGTATCATGCGGCCTGTTCGCTGCAACATGGCCAGCAGATCAAGACCCAGCCGAAGACTCTGTTGAAACAGGCGGGCTATCAGGTTGTGGAACCCAGGGATTCGCATCTGTGCTGTGGTTCGGCGGGGACTTATAACCTGATGCAGCCGGAAATCTCCGGCCAGCTCAAGATGCGCAAGGTGCAAACATTGGAGGATCGGCAGCCGGATATCATTGCGGCGGGTAACATTGGCTGCATGATTCAGATCGGTTCTGGTACGGAAATTCCGGTGGTGCATACGGTGGAATTGCTGGACTGGGCCACTGGCGGACCAAAACCGGCAAAAATGCGCTGATTTTCGGAAAACTGCCGGAATGATGCCGCGAAATCAGTGTGGTTTCGCCCTTTTTTGGGCCTAATTGAGCGGCAAACATATCGGGACTGAAGAGGAAACCCGATGTTTGCACGATTTGTCCTGTTGATATGCCTGATGTTGCCAATGGCTGCGGCCCAAGCTGGCCAAACCCTGCATAAATTGCTGAGCGCGGACGAGGCGCGGGCATGGCAGGCGGTGGGCCGGGTCAACATGAAGGGTGCCGGTTTTTGTACGGGTGCTATGATCGCTCCCAATCTGGTTTTGACCGCAGCACATTGCGTTTTTGATCCCAAAACCGGCGAAAAACTGGACCCGTCGCGGATCAGTTTTCTGGCCGGATGGCGTCAAGGGCGGGCGGCCGCCGAAGGCAAGGCACGGCGTACTATTGTGCATCCGGATTATGTGCATGGCAAAACGGCCAAGGTGGAACGTGTGGCTGTGGATATTGCGGTGATAGAGCTGGAACATCCGATCCGGAACGCGGCAATTGTGCCTTTTGAGAGGTATAAACGCCCCAATATCGGTGATCCGGTGAAAATTGTGTCCTATGCCAAAGGGCGCTCCGAGATGCCTTCCCTTGAAGAAGCCTGTGAAGTTCTGGGCAAAGATCCACGGGTTCTGGTATTGTCTTGCAATGTTAATTTCGGCTCTTCCGGATCGCCTATTTTTGTGATGCACGAAGGCAAAGCCAAAATCGCATCGGTTGTTTCGGCCAAAGCCCACTATCAGGAAAACAACGTGGCGCTGGGCACCTCATTGGGGGCACCGCTCGAAGAATTGCTGGCTGAACTGTCGCGCTCGAACGGGGTGTTCAAGTCGAAAAAACCGGGCCGCCTGAGCCTGAACGAACAATTAGGGCGTAAACGCACAACTTTTTTCACCAACTAGGCTTGAAAACCGGTCGAAACCTCCCAATATCTTAATCACCGGATGCCCATATGGGGTTCGGCAGTTTAACCGGCCTGTCCAGATTGGAAGGCTATCTACAACGTATCGCTTCTTGGAGGATATGACCTATGCGAACATTTGATTTTACACCCCTTTACCGTTCCACTGTTGGCTTTGACCGTCTGGCAAACGCGCTTGACCGTGCCCTTTCCGCCGACACCAGCCCGAACGGATACCCCCCTTACAACATCGAAAAACGAGGCGAAAACGACTATCGCATTTCAATTGCGGTTGCCGGTTTTTCCGATGACGAGCTATCGATCGAAATGCGTGACGGGCAATTGATCGTGACCGCCAAAAAACAGGTGGACGAGGATGCGGACGAAGTAACCTATCTGCACCGTGGCATTGCCGCGCGGGCGTTCGAGAAACGCTTTCATTTGGCCGATCATGTGCGCGCCAAAGGGGCCGAAACCGAAAACGGTATTTTGCATATTGACCTGGTGCGCGAAGTGCCCGAGGCATTGAAGCCGCGTCAGATCAAAATTGCTTCGCCAAACAAAACCATCGAAGGCAAAAAGACGGCCAAGGAAGAGGTCAAAGCTTAACGACTTCGGTGAAAGCACAACGATCATGTTCAGGGCCTGATTGCAGGGCCTGAACATGTTGACAGAAAACCGGTCATTTTTCCCTTCCCCCCTACAGATGACCGGCGTGCCGTTATCGATGCGTTCCATTTTGAACGGTCTTGGTAACCTGACTATCAGATCCCTCGGGTATTAATCCGGGGGATGGCTTTTGGCACGTTTACTTTGCCCGTGGTTTTATCCATGATAAGTTACATTCCAGTTTTCAGGGGGCTTCATTGAAACCAGTTTTATTTGTTCTTTGTGCCTTGTTTATCGGGGCTTCTTCTGTTTTTGCCACACCAGCCATCAATTGGGAGC
>JALWOO010000566.1 GCA_027083485.1 Amylibacter sp.
GTGCGGTGGTCTTCGGCCTCGCGGGCCTTGTGCAAAATAGGATCGTCCGTGCCAGCCCCAAGGGAGGCCAGCAAGGCCTTTACCGTGCCAAATTGCAGGCGCGAATTGCGCCATTGCAGTTTTTTCAGCGGGGTAAAGCGGTGATTCTCGATGGATTCGACCACTTCGGGGTCCAGCGGGTGGGCGTCGCCGGTAACGCCAAAGGTGCCGCTGTTCATGTAGCGTCCTGCGCGGCCGGCAATCTGGGACAGCTCGTTTGGCATCAGATACCGCATGCGCTGCCCGTCGTATTTCGACAGGGAGGAAAACGCCACGTGGTCGATGTCCAGATTAAGCCCCATGCCAATAGCATCGGTGGCCACCAGATATTCCACATCGCCGTTCTGGTACATTTCCACCTGTGCATTGCGTGTGCGCGGCGAAAGTGCCCCCATCACCACTGCCGCCCCACCTTTTTGGCGGCGCAGCAATTCGGCGATGGCATAGACGTTATCCACGGAAAACCCGACAATGGCAGATCGGGCAGGCATGCGGCTGATCTTTTTGGGGCCGGTATAGGTCAGTTCGGAAAACCGTTCGCGGTGCAGGAATTCGGCGCGCGGCACCAAATCGGCGATCGGGCCGCGCATGGTGTCGCTGCCCATGAACAGGGTTTCACGATGGCCGCGCATGTTCAGCAGGCGATCGGTAAACACATGCCCGCGCTCCGGGTTGGCGCAAAGCTGCACCTCGTCGATGGCAACAAAATCGGCCCCCATACCGGAGGGCATGGCTTCGACGGTGCAAACCCAATACTGCGCGCGCGGGGGAACAATGCGTTCTTCGCCGGTAATCAGCGCCACCACCGAAGGGCCGCGCAGGGCGACAATGCGGTCGTAAACCTCGCGCGCGAGCAGGCGCAAAGGCAGGCCGATAACACCGGTGCGATGGGCCAGCATACGTTCGATGGCATAATGCGTTTTGCCGGTGTTGGTCGGACCAAGCACCGCACAAACCCGTGTGGGGTGCAGGGACATAATGGGGGGTATTCCTTAAAGAGCGGTGCCTTCGACCAGTTTTTCCAAACGTTCAATGGCCTTTATCACATCGGGCATGTGGGGGTGAACCGCAAAAGCATGCCGATAGATGGTCAACGCCTGCTTTGGGCGCTCCATTTGTTCAAGAATCCGCCCCAGCCCTGCCATAGCCCCGAAATGGCGGGGGTTTAGGGCCAGCGTTTGCTGGATGTCTTGGATAGAAAGGCCGTATTCGCCCGCAAGATAAAAGGCCGTGGCCCGCGCATTCCACCCTTCGGCGAAATCCGGCGCATGATCGATCAGGGCTGAAAAGTGCTCGATCGCGGCTTCTGTGCGGCCTTCTTGCAGGGCATCATTGCCCCTTTGCAGCAATAAATCCATGGTGTCGGAACCGGAATGCGCCCAGGCCGTCAGGATTTTTTCCTGCACCTTTTTCCAGCCTTGCAAATCGGGTTTTTGCAGTTCCGCGAACAACGCATCCAGATTTGATGTTTGCGCCTGCGCCAAAACTGGTGCAAACTGCGTGGTAATGCTGAACAAAAGGCCGAAAACTAACGTAACGATATGCTTTGAATTTTTGTCTGATAAACGCATTCTGCCTCCTGTGTTGTGCGCAACATAGCAGATTGTGCTGCAAGGTTTGAAGAAATATCATCGGAGATGACAAATGAGTGAAGTAATCGAGCAAGCCGTAAAGGCCCTGAATGAACGTCTGGACGGCGAAGGGTTTGATGGTTCCGTTAAAGTTGAAATCGAAGGTGAGGGTTGCCTGATGATTGATGGCACTGGTGCCCGCGCCGCAGATGAAGATGCAGATTGCACTTTGTCGGCAGATGCCGAGACATTTCAAGGCATGCTGGAAGGCGACGTAAACCCGACATCGGCCTTTATGACAGGCAAACTGTCTGTGGACGGGGACATGGGTGCCGCGATGAAACTGGGAGCTTTGCTGTCTTAGATGAATACTGCACCCCTTTATACTGATCTTGAGGGCGTCCCGGAAGGCGGCAAGGCCTATTGGCGCAGATGTAGCGATAACACCCGTGTTCGCGTGGCTCTCTGGCGGGGTGGTGATAAAAACGAAACGGTGCTGATCTTTCCGGGTCGCACCGAATACATCGAGAAATATGGCCCGACCGTGCAGGAATTCCTGAATCGCGGATATAGTGTTGCGGTGATTGACTGGCGCGGGCAGGGGCTGTCCGATCGGCATCCCAAACGGCCCCAAATGGGTTGGGTGCAGGATTTTGCGGATTACCAACAGGACGTAAAGCAGATGCTCGGTGCTGTTGCCGATGCGGGCTTTCCCAAACCGACTGTTTTGTTGACCCACTCCATGGGCGGGGCAATCGGTTTGCGGGCACTGTTGAATCAACTCGATGTAAAAAAGACCATTTTTTCCGCCCCGATGTGGGGTATTTATGTGGAGCCCAAGCTGCGCTTTGTGGCCAGTATGGTATCCAAATTCAGCCGCACCTTTGGGTTTGGCGCGCGCTATATTCCTTCGGCCGGACCGGCGAATTATGTGGAAAAACAGCCCTTTAAGGGGAACCTCCTGACCAATGACGCGGCCACCTATGAATGGATGCAAAGCCATCTTGCACAGCATCCTGTTTTGGGTTTGGGCGGGCCGAGCTGCAATTGGTATAATCGCGCCGTTTGTGAATGTTGCGATCTGCGCAAACATGCACCCGCGCCACACGAGACGCTGGTTTTTCTGGGAACCAAAGAAGCCATCGTTGATGCAGAAGTGATACATGAATTGATGGCAAGCTGGAGCAATGGCAAGCTGGTTGAAATTGAGGGCGCACAGCACGAAATCCTGATGGAAGAACCCCATGTGCGCAAGAAATTCTGGGACGAAGTCGACAGCTATCTGGGCGATTAACCCTGTTCTGAAAGCAGGGCCAATGCCGCACGGTGAACGGCGGCATCGCCGGCTGCGATAACCTGTCCGCCATCGTGGGCCGGCCCGCCTTGCCAATTCGTAACAATCCCGCCGGCCTGCTGGATCAATGCCAGCGGCCCCTGAATGTCATAGGCATTCAATCCGGCCTCGATAATAAGGTCGATCTGACCCGAGGCCAGCAAGGCATAAGCATAACAATCTGTGCCATAGCGGGTGAGCTTTACCTGATCGCGAACCCTTTCAAAGGCAAGGCGTTCATTATTGGTACCAACCTCGGGAAAGGTTGAAAACAGGACTGCATCCTGTAAATCACGACAGCCGCGCACCGTAATTTCCCGGGTTTTTCCGTTGTGTGTTACCTCGGCCTGACCAAAGGCCCCGATGTAGCGTTCTGCGGTAAAAGGTTGATCAATCACCCCGAGTTCCGGCCCCGTTTCAGGTCCGACGGCAATCAAAACGCCCCAAGTCGGGGTGCCGGAAATGAAACTGCGGGTGCCATCAATCGGGTCAAGAACCCATGTGAGGCCGCTGCTGCCGGATTTCGGGCCGAATTCTTCGCCATGAATGGCATCATCCGGTCGCTGCCGGGCCAGAATATCGCGCATGGCCAATTCAATTTCGCGGTCCGCAATGGTGACGGGGTCAAACCCTTCTGAGAGTTTGTTATCCACGGCCAGACCCGCGCCGCGAAAGTATTTCAAAGCTATCGGGCGTGCAGCATCCGCAAGCGCGTGGGCTGTTTGGCGCAAATCATTTTGAAGCTGTGTAGAAGTAATGGTCACAAAAAATCCCCGCGGCAAAGATGCAACGGGGATTTCACACCCTTTAACATGGGTCAAGGGGTGATTGATATTTGCTCGAGCGATCCACGTTTATAACGATGGCAGCGCTAAAGCGGGTTTAGGCAACATCACTCAAAACACGGGCCAGATCAAACAGCTTGCGACGCTGGTTTTCCGGGATCGAGTAATAAGAACGTACCAGTTCGAGCGCCTCTTTATCGCCCAGCAAATCGCCTTGTGTAGGCGCGTTGTTGGCTGCGGCTGGCACTTCGACGCCATTTTCCACAAAACCCTCAAAAAAGAAGCTTACAGGAACGTCTAATGCTTCAGCAATATCCCAAAGACGGGATGCGCTGACCCGATTCATGCCGGTTTCGTATTTTTGGATTTGTTGGAACTTAATGCCTACTTCGTTACCTAACTGCTGTTGGGTAACGCCTTTCATCCAGCGACGTTGACGAACGCGTTTTCCGACGTGAATATCTACAGGGTGTTTCATGGTACACTAATCCTACTAAAAGTTTGCTCACTTAGTAGTAATGTAGCAATTATCGTGCCAATATGATAGCCTAGCGCAATATTTTTCGATTACCTAGAGTTAATTTAATTTAACATACTGTTAATAATATAAATTATGTTGAAGTAATTTGATATTTCAAGGTCGCCTGTAGCGGTATTACCCCCTTAAGGCGAACAACCTTGAGGGGTTTTGCGGGGAATGTTGCATTTTGCAAATCGCCTTTAGGTTTAACCGTGAAAGCTTGCAATTTGCAGCCCGTCTTTTCTTGAGTTGATGTCGCAAACAGAGCTCCAAAGGTCGCTTATGGAGCAATTTCTTAAGGGGTGCCTTTTGCATGTTATTGCACGCTGCTGGATTTCCCTGCTAAAAGTGGATAACCGGAAAAGGAAAAAAAATGCGTGCAATGCAAGTTGTGGAATATGGCCAGGTTCTAGAGCTAAAGGATGCGGTGAAGCCCGCGCCGAAGTCAGG
>JALWOO010000567.1 GCA_027083485.1 Amylibacter sp.
ATCCGGTAGAGAAGTCCGTCGGGAAAGTTACAACCCCACACATTCAAAAAAATGAATTTGTTTGATCTGGATCAAGGGAATCGCTTCCCGTCTTCTATATTCATAAATTTGAATATGAGAATAGAAAGGTATCTCTCATGACTATGAACTGGAAAACCGGAGGCTTGGCGCTCGGCGTCGTATTCTTCCTCGCGGTCCTGCTGGTAAAGCCGATTGGCGTTTCCACGCAGTTTGTCATTCTGGACGGTATCATGTGGAACGCAGTTGATCCGACTGTTATCACCGAAACCGCCGATGGCGTCACCTCCTCGAATGCCTATCTGGCCAAATCACATGCCAAATATGCCAAACACGTGCTGAACCCGATGAACTATAGCTTCATCTTTGTTATCGCCATGGTGATCGGCGCGGCTATTTCATCCTTCCTGCGCGGTGGCGTGGCCAAGGCTGAACGCACAATGTCCCCTCTATGGCGTGCCAATTTCGGCGATGCGGCATGGAAACGATATGCAGCGGCATTTGTCGGCGGTTTTATCGTTCTTTACGGTGCCCGTCTGGCCGGTGGCTGTACATCCGGTCACATGATGTCAGGCATGATGCAGACATCCCTGTCCGGCTACCTCTTCACTCTGGGCGCGTTTGGCGCGGCCATTCCTGTCTCTTTGATGATGTATAAACGGGGGTAACGGATATGACTATTGTACTCGCACTTGTAATTGGCGCTTTGTTTGGTGCCGTTCTGGACCGCATCGGTGCCACCAACCCCGATTTGCTGGGCCGTATGCTGAACCTGACCAATCTGGCGCTGGCCAAAACCATCCTGCTCGCTATCGGCGTTGGCTCTGTGCTGATGTTTGGCGGTCAAATGGCCGGTATCGTAGAAGTAGGCCACATGTCCGTTAAAACCGCCTATATCGGCGTGTTTGTCGGTGGTGCCCTGCTGGGTGTTGGCTGGGCAGTATCCGGCTATTGCCCCGGCACCGGCGTAGCCGCTGCTGCCACAGGCCGCAAAGACGCGCTGTTCTTCATCGCAGGTGGCCTTTTGGGTGCAGCGGCCTATATGGCAACGTACCCAACCATGAAA
>JALWOO010000568.1 GCA_027083485.1 Amylibacter sp.
TTTCAAAGCCAAATACGGCAGCTATCCATCGCCTTATGCGGCGCAGTCCTATGACTCCATCTTCCTGATCAAAAGCGCGGTCGAGGCCGTGAATGGCAATCTGGAAGACATGGACGGCATGCGCGCCGCCCTTGAAGCAGTGAATTACCCCTCTGTGCGTGGCAAATACACGCTCAACACCAACCACATTCCCCTGCAGCCATGGTATCTGCGTGAAGTGGTGGTTGGCGATGACGGAGTCTGGACCACCAAGATCGTGAAAACCATTCACGAAGGCCGTGCCGACAACTATGCAAAAGACTGCAAAATGTAGGCAATAGCCCGCGCTGGCCCGAGGATGTCTTTGGCCAGCGCCTCTTTTCCAAAACACCCAAATTTCGGAGTCACATCGCGTGGATTATACGCTTTTGATCGTGCAGATGCTGAACGGTCTGCAACTGGGACTGCTGCTGTTTCTGGTGGCCTCTGGCCTGACGCTGGTTTTCGGCATCCTTGATTTTGTCAATCTGGCCCATGGCTCGATCTATATGGTGGGCGCGTTTATCTGTGCCTCGCTGACGCTTTGGCTGGGAAATTTCCTGCTGGCGCTGGTGATTGCCCTGCCCCTGACCGGCGCGGTCGGCTTTGCCATTGAATTGCTGGTGGCGCGCAGGCTCTATGACAAGGACCATCTGGATCATGTGCTGGGCACTTTCGGGCTGATCCTCGTGCTGGATACTTTGGCGCATATGATCTGGGGACCGGCCGGTATTACGGTGCCTTTGCCTGCGTGGCTCGACGGGCAGGTGGAGATTTTCACCGGCATTGTCATTCCGACATTCCGCCTGCTGATTATCGCCGTCGGGCTGGCGGTGGCGGCGGGGCTGTTCTGGCTGGTCAATTACACCAAACTGGGCATGTTGATCCGCGCGGGGGCCTCCAACCGGACCATGGTTGCCGCCCTTGGCGTCGATATCCAGACCCTGTTTGCGCTGGTGTTTGCCCTTGGCGCGATGCTGGCCGGGCTGGCGGGCATGTTGATTGCGCCGATTACCACCGCCAGTATCGGCATGGGCGGACAGATCATTATTACCGCCTTTGTGG
>JALWOO010000569.1 GCA_027083485.1 Amylibacter sp.
CTGACAATCAGTGCCCAGTTTTCAAAGTCTTTTCAATTGCCAAACACGACAGTTTGGCCTTTCTTTGCGCCTCTTTGTATTTGGTAGAGTTTTGTTAACCCTTTTAGCAAAGACTGGCATTATGATGTCTTATACGCGAAAACCCTTTGCACTGACGTATATTATACCGTTTCTATTCTTCTTGACCGGCATGTTTTCTTTGGCTCATGCGGGGCCGGCGACATCCGGAAAGCTTCATAAATCAATGCTGGTCTGGGGCAGTTTCATCGCTCCTGCCTCTTTGGACCCTGCGGATCGCAACAATGCCAAGTTCGAAATTTTTGCCAAACCCACCTTTCGCCTGCGCCGGTTCAACAAGAAAACCAAACTGGTCGCCTATATCATTGTGGCGGCCCTGCGGGATCGGCTAAAGCTCGATTACAACAGCAAGCTAACCTACGGAATCGGGGTTGAGCTGCAACACAAGCTCAGCAACGCGGTTCGCCTGTCCTTTGGCGCGAAATGGGATAGCGAGTATCAGTATTTTGCCGGCAAGACCTATCGTGCATTGGTCGCAACGGCGGATGCATCGGTTTACAAGAGCTTCAAGCCGGACTGGCTGCGCCGTGGCAAATTCAAACAGGCAAAACTGGTGCTGAGCGGTTGGGGGAATATCCGGTATCCGGCGGCGCTTGATCCATTTGAAAAGCATAACGCCCTTATACAGGGTGCGCTAAAGCTTTCGATGATTATCCCCCTGCGCCACAGCAAGCTCAAGATCGGCCCTTACGGGGCCTTGTTGGCCAAGGCGGATATCAAAGGGCGGCCCTGGAATAATTCTGTAGAGCCGTCCCTCGGGGTCGATCTGAAAATTCCCATCGGCGAAGGCGGTGTTTTATCGCTCGGGGCCAAAACAACGGTGCAACTCAGACATACAAGCGGCCAAACCCGCAACGGGTCGCAGGTTTATCTGTCCTGGTATAAAAACTACTGGCGGTAGCAAGCTTCGCATCTTTGTTACGCCAACACGGAACCACTCCATTAATATTGCGTTAACGATAAAAATACCCGACGTCTAAACCTTGCAATCCGTTATTTCAGTACCCATGTTTTTACACGCACAATTCCAGGGGGGATATATTGCGTATGAACCAATTTATTAATCTTATTCGTCTTCATCGCACCACGTTGCCAAGACTTGCCATCGTCATCAGTTTGTTTCTTGGTCACGGCAACGCCGCAATGGCACAGGCAACAATCAAGACCGATCCAAA
This sequence comes from Amylibacter sp., assembly GCA_027083485.1. Taxonomy (GTDB): domain Bacteria; phylum Pseudomonadota; class Alphaproteobacteria; order Rhodobacterales; family Rhodobacteraceae; genus Amylibacter. The sequence continues at coordinate 1,254 of JALWOO010000569.1, forward strand.
CGATTTCCATAAACCGCTTGAAGAAGTCGAAGACCTGTCCGCGCGAACCACTATTTCCGGCACCTCGGTCAGTGAACGCGGGGTGTTGTCCCTGCGTGGCAAAAAGAATGTGGATTATAGCTCGCTGGCAGGCCTGCGCGATGTGCGAGACCTGATTCTGGATGGCTCTGACATTGTCGATATAACGCCGATCGCAAAAATGCGCGGCCTTGAAATGCTTAGCCTGACAGATACACATGTGTCCGACCTTGCACCCTTGTCCCGCCTCAAATCCCTGAAGTATCTTTATCTGAACGGCACCGATGTGGTTGATCTGTCACCTCTGGCTAAAATGACCTGGCTAGAGGACATCGGTCTGGACTTCACCTTGGTAGAAGACCTGTCCGCCTTGAAAAAGCTGCGTAAACTGCGCCGCCTCAGCATTCAGGAAACCCTTGTCAGCGACCTGTCGCCGCTTGCCAGAATGAAAAACCTCACATGGTTGAATGTGTCTGACAGTCTGATTTCCGATATTTCCGTGGCCAAGGCCTTCAAGGAGATGCACGAGCTTTCCCTTGCCGGCACGATGGTCGAGGATATTTCCGCATTGTCCAAGATGAAAGCCCTGCGAATTCTGCATCTGGATGGCTCCTATGTCACAGATCTGGCCCCGCTTGCAAATCTGAATGAGTTAATCGAGCTTAGCGCCGGCCTCACCGGTATTGAAGATATCACCCCGCTTACCGGATTGGAAAACCTGCGCCTTGTTGATTTGAGCGTCACCCCTGTCAGCGACATCAGCGCCCTTGCCAGCCTGAAACGTTTACGGGACTTGCGTCTGAACGGTACGCCTGTTCAGGATGTTTCCCCCTTGGCGGGCCTGATAAACAAGGGGTTGCGGATCCAGCAATAGCCGACGTTAGAGAATGATTTTAGCAAGCTAAATAGCCGCATTGACGTTACGTAAGTCGCCTTTTTAGAAGAAAAGATTGAAGTAAATTCAAAAACCGCAATACTGTTCCCCTGTCAGAGGAGGCCAACTCCTCGGCTTTTAGGGAGGAATTGCGTGTTAGGTGTCAAGGACATTAAGCTAACATTTGGGGGAATCACGGCGCTTTCGGGCGTATCTTTTGAAGCAAACAAAGGTGAAATCACCGGCATTATCGGGCCTAATGGGGCCGGCAAGACCAGTCTTTTCAACGTGATTTCCGGATTTTACAAACCGGATAACGGTGTGGTTTCCTATGAAGGGCGCGATATTTCGCCCCTGACGCCGGACAAACGCGCTGCGGCCGGAATTGCGCGAACCTTTCAGAATATCGCGCTGTTTCGGGGCATGTCGGTGCTGGACAATATCAAGCTCGGCGGCCATTCGCGACTGACGACCGGCTTTTGGTCAGCAGGCTTTTATTTCGGCAAGGCCCAGCGCGAGGAACTCGCCCTGCGCAAGGAAATCGAGGAAAAGGTGATTGATTTTCTGGAAATCGATCACATCCGCAAGGCCCCGATCACCGCCCTGCCCTATGGTTTGCAAAAACGGGTGGAACTGGCCCGCGCACTGGCCATGCAGCCCAAGGTTTTATTGCTGGATGAACCGGTTGCCGGCATGAACCGCGAAGAAACCGGCGATATGGCGCGGTTTATTCTGGATATTCAGGAACAGCTTGGCACCACGATCCTGCTGGTAGAACACGATATGGGCATGGTGATGGACATTTGCTCCAAGGTGGTCGTGCTGAACTTTGGCAAACAGATCGCCGCAGGCACCCCGACAGAGGTGCAGAACAATCCGGATGTGATTGCGGCCTATCTTGGCACGGCGGCATAGGGGGCGGCATGGGACAAATACTGCAATATGTAATCAACGGCCTGATGTCCGGCGCGATTTACGCATTGATCGGGGTTGGCATCGTGTCGGTTTTCAAGGCCACCAAGGTTGTCAACTTTGCCCATGGCTATCTGATCATGTTCGGAGCCTATTTCTATTACACGTTTTCGGTGATTGTGCCGGGAATGGAGATCATGCCCGACTGGCTCGCCAGTTGGCAGCCGGAATGGCTGGTAGCATGGAAGACCAGCCTGCCGATGTTTTCACCGATGGCGGCGGTGGCTGACTGGGTCGCCAACCTGCCGCGCATAGCCCTTGGTCTTGTCGGGGCGCTGGTGTGCAACACTTTGCTGGGTTTGCTGATCGAACGCGTGCTGATGCGCCCGCTCATGGGCCAGAGCACATTTGCCATGATTATGGTCACGGTCGGGCTGATTTCGATCCTCAGCGGCGCGGCCTCGTTGATCTGGTCGGCGGATGCGGATTTCGTGCCGCATATTTCACCGAATGCACCGATACGCTTTACCCTGTTCGGCACCACAATTTTTCTGTTCGGGGCCGATTTGGTCAATATGATCATTGCCTTGCTACTATTCGCCGCCATTGTCGGTATGGTGCGGTTTACCACCTCTGGCGTGGCCATTCGCGCCACCGCCGAGGACCAGTCCACCGCCTATTCCATGGGCATCTCGGTGCCGAAAGTGTTTTCCGGAGCCTGGGCGCTGGCCTCGCTGACCGGAGCCATTGCCGGTGCCATTCTGGCCACCCGCAACGGCATCTCGCCAAGCCTCGGCCTGTTCGGGTTTTCGGTGCTGGCCATCGTGCTGATGGGCGGGCTGGACAGTTACGGCGGCGTTTTGATTGCCTCTCTGGCCATCGGTGTGATCGAGGCCCTGACCCAATGGAAACTGGGCGGCGACTGGGCCGAAGTGGTGCCCTATATCGCGGTTCTGATCGTGATCCTGATCCGCCCGCACGGGCTATTCGGGCAAAAAGAGGTTGAACGCATATGATTACGGGGAACCTCAAAAGCACCTATGCTGCCGATGAACAGATCTTTGACAACCGCAACAAAAAGCTGTTTTTCGCGGCCTGTATCCTGTTTCTGGTCGGGCTGGGCCTGTTTGCCAATGACTATGTGATCCTGATGGCCTGCCGTATGGGGCTGATGCTGATTGCAGTGGTGGGGCTGAATGTGGTGGTGGGCTACACCGGCCAAATGTCGCTGGGGCATGCGGCCTTTGTGGCGGTCGGGGCCTATAGCACAGTCATTTTTTACCACCTTGCGGGGCCGTATTTGCCGGTAGGCATTATGACCATTCTGGCGCTTGTGGTGGCGATTGCCGTGTCCGCCTTTGTCGGGCTGATCGTCGGCTTGCCGTCCTTGCGGGTCAAGGGGCTATATCTGGCGGTGGCCACGCTTGCGGCCAATTTCATCGTGATTTTCCTGATAGAACAGGATTTGTTCAAGCCCTGGACCGGCGGCATGGTTGGCACCGACACCCCGACGCCAAACCTGTTTGGCTGGGAGCTGGACACCAAACGCGAGATGTACGCCATGATTACCACCATGGCCGTACTGATGCTGTTATTTGTGCAAAACCTGCTGCGT